>JALZAJ010000131.1 GCA_030948465.1 Bacteroidota bacterium | reverse complement strand
GTGCAACTCCCACCCATGTAAAAGCATCACCTAACAGGCTAATGGTTTGAGATAAATATAAGCGCAGGAAAATTTTATCGCTTAGTGCTTTGAATGGATTGGTCATATTTTAATTTTATTCTTCCCCCACATTTTTCATTGCTGACAACAAAGCGTATGCTCCTTTTACCACAACTTTGCTATTAGTCATATTGACGTTTTCCATTAAGGTCACTGCAACATATCCCTCCTGCTCGGTTCCCTTTATTACCGGTATCATTCTAAAAGTATATTTGTTTTGTGATGTGTCTGTTTGTATGAAAATATAATCTTTGCCTTCTGATTCTATCACTGCTTCTACAGGCAAAGCGGGCACATTATCGGATGTGGTTCCTATTAATGCTTTCACATACAGATTGCCTTTTGGCACCATCAATGCCAGTTTTGTTGCCGTAAATGGTGCAGTGCTGCTAAATAATTGTTTGTTTTCTTGAATAGCATTTTTACCGGTTGTGTATATATCCGGGTGGAGTGAAATGCGCATATTTCCGATAAGCAACGATCCACTTTTTATCTGCTGCATCAGCAAACCGGGAGGAAGTGTTTCTACTAAAATGCGTGGTATTGCGGGTACTGCTTTTTGAATGCATTTATCAAATCGTCTAATACCATAAACTGGTTTCCACCCATAAAAATGACGAGTTCAGGGTCGTTGATGTCACCAAAAATATCAGGCACATTATCAACACCGGGAACGGTAAAGTTCAATGTGTTTTGTATGGGCGGGTTCCATGGTGGGTCAAAGTGATGCTGTTGTGCAAACCCATTTGTTATCATGCCAGTCGATAATACAATGAAAAATAAAATGGATTTAATGTCCTTGTATTTTATTTATTAAGGATGAATGACTGCCCAGCCTTGTTGTTGGCGAATTATAATTTCACCATTACCACTCGGTGTATAGGAAAGGAAAGGCCACAGTTCAGTCTTATCAATTTTACGTTCTCTTAGCGTGTTTTCACATTCTACCAGCAACACGCCTTTTTGCTGTAAAGCTGTCAACAGTGTATCATAATGATTTTCCTTTTTAAACATTTCTACTCCATCACCAAATGCAACTAACTCTACAGTAATTTTTCCTTTTAATCGTGGATCGTTCAATGCATTATTTATGTTACGAAGTGTGCCTTTAATTTTTTTTTCATCAGACTGGTTGATGTAGTATAAAGCTTTGTAACTTTTTAAAGTTGCCTTTGCCCCGGTAAATTTTTGCGGATCTCTTGTTTGTGCAAGCAGAGCGGTTGTTGAAAAAAAAATGGTAAGAACAAGTGTTGCGATAACGGATTTCATGCTTTATTTTTTAGTTGTTTGAATGCCTTTTGCAGCATCTAAAATTGGTTTGTATGGACCATACTTGTGTTGCTCCCCGGAGAAATTATCTGCATATGGACCAAAGGGATTATCGAACGGTTTTTTATTGATGACAGGATAATCTTTACTATGATCGATATGTGGTCGTGGCTGCGAGTTGACGTATGCTGCCACATCCCATGCCTGTTCATCAGTAAGGGTAGATTCTTTTTGGTATTGTTCTTTATAAGGCATGTTGTGTTTGATGAAACCTGCACTGTTACTAAGACGATAAAGCCCCGCCCCATCGTTATAACTATGGTCTCCCCATAAAGGAGGGTAGGTATATTCCTTACCCGATGGATTTAAAACGCCTTCTCCATTATTACCATGGCAGCTTACGCAATTGTTTACGAAAACTTTACGTCCTAATCCAGGATCGGCAGCCCGGGAAAGTAGTGAAAGCTTTGGTATACCAGACCCATAAGGTTTCTTTTGCTTAGGCACATCTTTACCGAGCCATTGCAGGTATTTAAACATAGCCTGCATTTCCCGGCTGATAGTATCAATTGGTTCACCATTCAGGCTTCTTTGAAAACAATCATTAACCCGACCGTAAATGTTCTGCACCGCATTTGACCGGCTTCTGTATTGAGGATAGGTCGCACTTACGGCTCCAAAATTACTACCCCATGGCCTGGTGCCGGCATCAAGGTGGCAGTTCTGGCAATTCATACCATTAGTGGTTTGAGAAAGTGAACCTTTGGGTCCAAAGTAGTGTGAAGTGTGGCTGATTAAATCCTGGCCGTAAATAATTAATTCTCTTTCTTCGCCTTTCGGTTGGCCTTCAATAAATAAGCTGGGTGCTATCCATTCACTGTCGGCAATGTCACCCGCATAGTATTCGGAAAATTGTTTGTCCTTTTCCGCTTTGTCTTTGGATACACTTTTTATTATCTGCCAAATAACAAAACCTAAAAAAACAAACAATATAATTGAAAACCAAATTGTCTTCATGCCATCAACTTTAAGTCATTGCTATTTTTACTTGAGTGTGAAATTGGATATATGCTTTCTTGAGAAAATTGGTGAAGTACAGAGGCAAGCAATTTTTTCCATGGTCCTTAATAAGAAGCAAAATCATTAACTGCCTCACCCAGGTCAAGTACCGAAACTGTGCCATTTAATTTTGAATGGATAATAGAGCTTGCCGCAGCACTTCGATAACCGCCGGCGCAATGCACAACAACTGGTTTGACTGTTGGTATTTCATCTACCCTGTTTCTCACCTCGGCTAACGGGATGGAGATGCTGTTGGGGAATATCTTTCCTTCTTTCACTTCAGAAGCATTTCTAACATCAACAATGGTATATTCGTCAGTATGTTTTTTAAACTGGTTTACATCAATCTCTGCTTCTTTTACCGGACCGCCGTCAAGGACGAATGCCCCCTTGATGGCTGTTTCATAACCAATGCTGGCAGCTCGCTGTATCATTTCTGTTAAGTCTTCTTTACTATCTCCAGCAAGGTAAAATTTTTCATTTGGTTGAATGATACTTCCTAACCAGGTTTCAAACTTCCCTTTCTCCATCAGGTTGACGGAGTGCGGCAAGTGCCCTTTTTTGAAATCGTCCTCTTTCCTTGTGTCAACCACCCATAAGGCCGTATCTAGTGTTTTCTTCGCATCATCCTCTTCAATGTTTATGTTAGCGACGGCTTCCTTCAAGGGGATTGCCCCTTCACGATTTAAATCAACGTCAAAGGCGAAGTAACCCGGAACAAATGGCTGGTCCGCGAGCAGATTTTCTATGAATTCTTCTTCTGTAGCATCCTGCAAACTCCAGTTGGTTTCTTTTTCTTTTGCAATGGTGCTATTGCTTTCTTTACTTAAGTTTTTGCCGCAAAGCGTGCCTGCACCATGCGCAGGATAAACCATAACGTCATCATTCAGCACCATTAATTTTTCTCTTAAAGAATGATACATCAGCCTTGCCAGTTCCAGGCGTGTTGTCTGAATTTTGCCGGCACCTTCCCGCAAATCGGGGCGGCCGCAATCGCCTATAAACAAAGTATCGCCGGTGAATACAGCTTTTTGTTTTCCGTCATGCTCCAGCAGTATGCTGATGCTATCTGGTGAGTGACCAGGGGTGTTAATAGCTGACAATTTTATTTTTCCTATTTCTATCGTTTGGCCATTATCAAATGCCTGGTGCGGATAATTAGCATGTACATCTTTACTTACATAAATAGTTGCTCCTGTGGATTGATGAAGTTCCAAATGACTACTCACAAAGTCGGCGTGCGGATGGGTTTCAATAACCCCAACGATTTTTGCATCAGCCTGTTCTGCAAATTGAAAGTATTCTTCAGTATTACGGGCGGGGTCAACCAATATTATCTTTTTCTCACAGTCGCTTACTATTGCATAACTGTAATGCGAGAGATTCTTGTCTTCAAATTGTTTTATCTGCATGGTTTATATTTTATTGTACAAAGTTCCAATAGTTCATCAAGCATTTCAGTGACAGTTGTCACACAAAGAAGAAGGCACTCTATTTGTAATAGTTTTCAAAATTGAACCATGACATTTGAAAAAAATATGGGGCTGGCTGACAGGATTATTCGCCCCACAATAGCAGCAGGATTAGTCGCAGCGTACGCAACGGGCAAAGTAAAAGGAACGATCGGAATTGCTTCGCTTGCGCTGGCAGCGGTGTTTACGGTTACAAGCACCTTTGGCTCGTGCCCGGTTTACCAGGCATTGGGCGTTAATACTATCATAGAGGATAAGTAGTAAAAAAGAACTCCGGTCGGGTTCTTTTATGCCAATAATTTTTATTCAGCACTAAGCAATTTTATATATTCATCAGTACTATAATCATCAGCGCCATTATTTTGCTTAACCAAATCACCATTTTCATTGAAAATGAAAGTAGCAGGTATGCCGCCAATACCGAACAATGGCGTTAAATTTTCTGAAGGATAATAAATTGGCAATTGAATGTTACCGGACTTTGCAAACTCTTTCGCCACTTCAAAAGTTTTATCAAGAGACAGCATGACAAAAGCTACGTTTTGAGAATCCACTTATGTTTTCAGTTTTTCGATTGAAGGGATCTTTGCCATGCATGGCGGGCACCATGAAGCCCATAAATTCACAAACACTTTTTTTCCTTTAAAATTGTTTGTGTTTGTTACAGTACCATTTACATCCATTATAGAAAAAGCCGGCAAAGTAGACGCCTTTGTTTGTGGTTGTTCCGTTTTGTTCTTTTCATTTTCAGCATTAGCCTTTTCATTTTTTGTGGGTGATGAGCAGGATATTATTGCTGTCACCGCAACTACCATTGTTACTATGATTGGTGGTATATTTTTCATCAAATAATTTTAAGTAATAAAATAAAATGCGATCATTATTAATGGGGTAACTTTTCTCTTAATAAGCCATAAGTCCATGTGCCCGCAATGGCACTTAGCAAAGCAACAATCACTACTATCGCACCTGTTCCAATTTGGGCAAACATTGGTCCGGGACAAGCGCCTGTAAGTGCCCAGCCAAAACCAAATATCAGGCCTCCATAAATCTGTCCTTTGTTGAATTTTTTTTGAGGCAGTTCAATCTTTTCACCGCG
>JALZAJ010000085.1 GCA_030948465.1 Bacteroidota bacterium | reverse complement strand
TCTATTTATTTAGGCTTTCATGTGGGCGTACTGGCTAATAATTATATTTTTATTCTCAAAAAAAGCGATCTCACTCCCCCTTCCAATTATGATTACAATGTTAGCTTTCCTGGTGATTTAGGGTTATCTTATTTTAGTATTCCATTGTGCTTTGAACAAAGAAATTTTATTAGTAATAAAAGATTTTTATCGTTCAATGCTGGTATCAATGTAAGGTGGAGTATTGAAAATTCTACATTATTATATTCACAGATTGACAATGATCAGATTGTTGTTTTAAACCTTGAGCAAAAAAATAAAATATGGCTGAATTATAATGCCGGGCCAAGTTATAACTGGATATTAAATAACTGTAACATTTTTAAGATCGGATTGCTTTTAAATTTTTCTAATACTCCTGTTGGAGACGGTGATTATGAAATAACGATTCCAGGTAAGGATCCAAGTTTTGGAAAGTATAAGGTTAAAGGTTCATTTATCGGATTAAAAATTGTATATCTGTTTACAAGAACAAGAAAACAAGTTGAATAATTTATAAAGAAAGAAATTATTGGTCTTGTTGTAGCAGATTTAAAGCATAAGCGCACAAGAAACAAAAAATACGGTGAGTATTGTTGCAGGTACAGACCCAATAAAAGTACTACCTGGTACATTTTCTTTGACATCGAAGATGACCTTTGTTTAATAAAAAACATCACCAACAACCACAGCAAAGATTATCCCCCGTTTATAAAAGAGTTATAACTTAACCCCCTTTGCGTATTGAATATTTATTTTTAGGTATTAGCTCATTCCATGTTTTTCATTCTTAAATCAGTTTGACTTTTCGCCCCTATCCCCTTACCTTTGCCGCCAATTTAAAAATGGTATAATCAAAAAATTTTTATGGCAAATATTGGAAAAATACAGCAGATCATCGGTGCTGTGATTGATGTGCATTTTGCAGATGAAAACAAGCTCCCAGAGATCTTTCACGCACTGGAACTTACCAAACCAAACGGAGATAAGCTTATTCTGGAAGTTCAGCAACACCTTGGAGAAGATAGTGTGCGTTGCATAGCGATGGACGGTACAGAAGGGCTTACACGGGGGATGGAAGTGGTGGATATGGGTTCGCCTATTTTAATGCCTGTTGGGGAGGATATTAATGGCCGCTTATTCAATGTAACCGGCGATGCGATTGATGGTTTACCCCAGGTGAGTAAAAAGAATGGCCGACCAATACACAGCAAGCCGCCATTATTTGAAAATTTAAGTACTGCTTCAGAAATCTTATTTACCGGGATAAAAGTTATTGATCTTATTGAGCCTTATGCAAAGGGTGGAAAGATTGGTTTATTTGGAGGTGCAGGTGTCGGAAAAACAGTGCTGATCCAGGAACTGATCAATAATATTGCAAAGGCATACAGTGGTTTGTCAGTGTTCGCCGGTGTGGGAGAAAGAACGCGTGAGGGAAATGATCTGCTGCGTGAAATGATTGAAGCAGGTATTATGAAATACGGCGATAAATTCATTCACAGTATGGAAGAGGGCGGATGGGATCTTGATTCTGTAGATATGGAAGAGCTGAAAGATTCAAAAGCCACTTTTGTTTTTGGGCAAATGAATGAACCACCGGGCGCAAGGGCAAGGGTGGCATTAAGCGGACTAACTGTGGCTGAATATTTCCGCGATGGAGATGGCACCGGAAAAGGAAAAGACATTTTATTTTTTGTTGACAATATATTTCGTTTTACACAGGCCGGTTCAGAGGTTTCCGCCTTGCTTGGAAGAATGCCTTCAGCAGTGGGTTACCAGCCTACATTGGCTACGGAAATGGGATTGATGCAGGAAAGAATTACGTCAACAAAAAATGGTTCTATTACCTCGGTTCAAGCGGTATATGTTCCGGCGGATGACCTTACAGATCCTGCGCCAGCAACTACATTTGCTCACTTAGATGCGACTACTGTGTTAAGTCGTAAGATTGCCGATCTGGGTATTTATCCCGCAGTGGATCCACTGGATTCAACATCAAGAATTCTTTCTCCTGCAATTGTTGGCGATGAGCACTATGATTGCGCTAACAGGGTGAAACGAACCTTGCAGCGTTATAAAGAATTGCAGGATATTATTGCCATTCTTGGATTGGATGAATTAAGTGATGAAGACAAACTAACGGTGAGCCGTGCACGAAGAGTACAGCGTTTCCTGTCTCAGCCCTTTTTTGTAGCAGAACAGTTTACAGGTTTAAAAGGTGTGCTGGTTCCCATCGA
>JALZAJ010000540.1 GCA_030948465.1 Bacteroidota bacterium | reverse complement strand
CGAAGAATAACCGCAAAATGCGCCTAAAGCACCGTTGCTGATATTTCCTAAAACTTTATTTGGGGAAGCGAATGGATTGCCAATGCTTTGATAAGCAAATTCCATCGTAAGCCAGAATTGGTAAGTCGTCCTGTCGATGTTACTGAGTTTTAAAGTGACTGTATCGCCATGGTGAAAAAAATTATCGTCTCTTCCAACCGGATTATTGCGGTCTATTCCGGGGTCCAGTCTCAGATCATAGGTTGTGCCATCTATTAGCTGATCATCAAAAACAGACTGAATGCCCGGTAAAAACGGGCCACTGTTCTGTTTTGTAAAATAACGGATATAATTGCCAAGACCCGGCGGATCTGTTGCTCTTACCGTTACCACCACTTTATTTGAATCCGGATCAAACGGAGCTGGACTCCACCAGAGAGAGTCAATTTTTTTATCAAGAGGAGGTATGGTGGTAATGGCATTATACTCTTGCCCGTTAGCGACTATTTTAAGTGAATAGGTCGAATTTACTTTTCCAACAAAGGAAACCGGCAAATTAGTGGTATCTATTGAATAATAAAAAACAGTAAATCCAGCCGTATCTATAAAATATTCTTTCAATTGCTGGGTTTGGTTGCCTGTGGAAATAGAAACGGCGGCATCATGTACAAAAGAGCCTGCCAAAAGTTCGGGAGATATTTTACTGAAATAATCAAAACTTTTCGAAAGTACTATCACCGGGGCTTTTCCGTTTTCAATCGAAGCATCAACGACTAAAATTGAAGGAACTTCTTTAAGATTAAAATTTATATTTTTTTCACACGATATCAGAAGCAGTGCAAGAAAAAATAAGAAAATGATTTTCATATAAACAAAATTAAGAAAAACAAAAACCTGTTGTTAGTTAGAAGTCTGTAAATCTCATTTACTAAGGAATTCAATAGCTATTTAATAAAAAAAACCCTTCAAAAAATTGAAGGGTCTGAAATGTATTTTTAAAACAATTTATCCTAAATAAGCTTTAAGCGCGCTGCTGTATCTTGCTTTTTGAAGACGCTTGATGGCTCTTTCTTTAATTTGCCTTATGCGTTCTTTAGTAAGATCATATTTCTGACCGATCTGTTCAATGGTAACACCATTTTCTCCGTCAAGGCCGAAATAAGCGTTTACAATCTCAGCTTCACGTGGACTTAAAGATTTTAAGACACGGCGAATTTCATTTTTCAATGAATCATGCATCACATCTTCATCTGTCTCACCTGGTCCTTTTAAAAGATCACCCATGGCAACATCTTCCGCTTCGTGAACCGGTGCATCCAAAGAAGTATGCCGGGTATTGCTTTGAAAAATGTTATTGATCTCGGTTTCACTCATTTCGAGGATCTCTGAAAGCTCTTCGGTAGAAGGCTCTCTTTCGTGTTCCTGTTCAAAAGCCATGTAAGCTTTATTAGCTTTATTGTAGGTGCCAATTTTGTTTTGAGGCAGGCGGACTAATCTGCCCTGCTCTGCCAACGCCTGTAAAATAGACTGGCGAATCCACCATACAGCGTATGAAATAAATTTGAAACCTTTAGTTTCATCAAAGCGTTGAGCCGCTTTAATTAAGCCGAGGTTGCCCTCGTTAATAAGATCGCTTAATGATAATCCCTGGTGTTGATACTGTTTTGCAACTGAAACTACGAAACGTAGGTTGGCTGTTGTGAGACGCTCTAAAGCTCTCTGGTCGCCCATTTTTATCTTCTGTGCTAAAATAGTCTCCTCTTCCGGTGTGATCATTCCAATCTTGGAAATTTCCTGCAAATATTTCTCAACCGCTTGTGAGTCCCGGTTGGTAATCTGCGTAGCAATTTTAAGTTGCCTCATGTTTGTTTATAATTAATGATTAGTATACGCTCTATTAGACATCAAATGTTGGGGAATGCTGCAAAAGATGTGTTAAGATCTGGATTTTTTGTGGAACATTTGCAAATTTACAACGCAAAATCCGCATTTCATAGCCTTTAATGAATTTAAATAAACTTAATGTTAGGAGTATTTTGGTTCATTTTTTACTTTGAAAACAAAACCCTTCATTTAAATTTTATCTTCAATAATTTAGCCAAATGATAGATTACAGATCAGATACTTTTACTAAGCCCGGACCTGCTATGCTGGAGGCAATGTGCAGCGCTGATGTGGGAGATGATGTTTTTGGGGAAGATCCTACAGTCAATCTGCTGGAGTCGATGTCAGCAGAAATGTTTGGAATGGAAGCTGCACTCTTTTGCCCAAGCGGAACGATGACCAACCAAATCGCTATAAAATGTCATACCCAACCTGGTGATGAAGTAATTTGCGATAAACTTAGCCACGTCTATATTTATGAAGGAGGAGGTATAGCCTTCAACTCAGGTTGCCAGGTAAAACCCATCGAAGGCGACAGGGGAAGAATGAATGCCAGCCAGGTATTGGGAGCAATTAATGCGGATGACATTCATAAACCACCCACCCGCCTGGTAAGCCTTGAGAATTCAGCAAATCGCGGTGGCGGCAGTTGCTATCAATTTAATGAAATTCAAAATATTAAGGAGGTATGCCTGCAAAATAAATTGAAACTGCACCTCGACGGAGCACGCTTATTTAATTCATTAGTTGAGAACAGAGAAAAGCCTGTTGATTACGGGGCGGTGTTCGATAGTATTTCTATCTGCTTAAGCAAGGGCCTGGGGGCTCCGGTAGGAAGTGTTTTAATTGGAAGTGGAGAGTTTATCCATAAAGCCAGGCGGGTGCGAAAAATTTTTGGTGGCGGAATGAGGCAGGCGGGATTTATGGCGGCCGCAGGCGTGTATGCCCTGGAAAACAATATTGAACGTCTTAATATTGATCATCTTCATGCAAAAGAACTGGCCTCCGCATTACTGATGAAAGATTTTACCGGAAGGATGATGCCTGTGGAAACCAATATCATTATTTTCGAAGTGACTGGCACTTTCACAGCACGCACGCTC
>JALZAJ010000056.1 GCA_030948465.1 Bacteroidota bacterium | reverse complement strand
GCTGAAGAAAAATTGCGGCGTATGATAAAACCTCTTCTGCATTAGTGGATACTATATTTGAAGCACTTTCCAAAATACGTAATTCAATTCCGCAATCAGCGCATGAATTGGTCTGTGAAAAAAATCTGGGATCGGTAATAACATTATATTCATCAAGGCAGTTTTTGCATAAGGAGAATTTTTGCATTGATGTACCGTGCCTTTCATAGGGGAGGCTTTCAATAATCGAATAACGTGGACCGCATTGGGTACATGTAATGAAAGGATACCGAAATCTCCGGTCGTTTGAATTTTTCAATTCGTTTCTGCAATTTGGACAAATAGCCGTATCCGGCGACATTAAAACTTGTTTGGCGCTATTTTCTATACTTTCAATCTGAATTGAAAAATCGCTAAAGACTGCAGCATCTGCAAGCAATAATTCAGAAGAAATAATTTTTGCTTTTGCAGGTTTTGCCTCCAAAATTTTTGAATAAAATAAACTGGCCTGCTGCTCATAAGCATTAAAGTAAACGTGAACACCATCAACACTGTTTTTTACATACCCGTTTAGTTCCATTGCCTTTGCAACCTGGTAAATCATTGGCCGGAAACCGACTCCCTGCACGATTCCATTGATATGTATGTGATAGGTTTGCAAATGAAGAATTTTATAAATATGAAAAACTATATTTAAGCGATGACTAAAAGCGGATGCAAAATTTAAATTCAAAAGACATATCTAATTTACTCTTTTTCTATTACTCTTTAAACTACCGGTGCTTCTTCTTTTTATCAAACAAATATGCTGACCTATTTCTTTTGTCAATAGGATCTTTTTTATTTCACTAATGAGTAAATTTCTGGGGGAAACTATCTTCCCTCCTTTAATTTTATTACTTTTGCAAATTGCCCTTTTTTGAATTATAGCGCCGGTTTAAAGCGGTTGCTAAATAAGAAAACTGAAATTTTTTGGCGCTACCGCATCTTATTAAATATGTTTATAATACCGCAACCGACGAAGTAATCCGGCGTGGGAAAAAAATACATTTGTTTGGATATGTAGAACTTATCGATCATGATGATCTTATGCCTTCTGTTAATTTCCGTGTAAAAGATGATAGCTATTCAACTTTTTACAAGGTAAATGTTCAAAAGTATTTAGATGCAAAAACTCTTCTAATCCGCTGCACCTGTCCCTATAACCTGGGAGATATCTGCAGACATGAAGCAGCGGCCCTTTTTCAATTACAGGATTTGGTTGATAAAAATTTGCTGACGTCGAATCATACAAAGGTTTATGATCAGAGACATACCGTAGTTAAAATGAAATCTATTGATCTGAAGATGATCAGGATGGCTGCCGGCCAGGAAATTTTTGATGAAGCAGAAGAAATACTCAGGGTAAAAAAAGTAACTATTCTACACGCCGCCAATGAAAAAGTAGAGGCGCTTCTCGATTTGGATAACAAAGAGTACAGGTTGATTGTTCAAAAGAATGAAGAAAGGAACTTCGATACATGTTGTGAGTGCGATGAAACGGAGCATCTTCTTTGTAAACACAAAGTGGCTTTACTTCTCCAGATCTTGCAGGCGTACGGTCCTTATTATTTTGACTCGATCCGAAACTGGGATAAGGAAAAGAACAAACTTCTGGAGGGTTATGGCTATAGCCTTAACGAAGACCTGTCCGGAAAATTTGAATTTATTTATAAAGAAGGCAAACCCTATTTGAAAGTTTTAGACGTTGGTATAAAAAGGATTTCGCCCGCGACAAATACGAGCCCGGTATTTCCGGAAAAGATAACCAGTACTGTTGACACGGCAGTTGCAATACAACAAAAGCAGGTGGCGATCGTATTCAATGCTAATGAAACGACGTATCCCTTTTTAGTATTGATATTGTACAAGGTGAGGCTGATGAGGAAAAAGAAAAATTGGTAGGACGGGTCGAAAAGCTGGACTTAAGTAAATTCATAAATACCGAGCTGTTTTCTGACAGCGCTAAATATCTTATTCAACTAGCCAGAAAAGTGCAGCAGGTTGAAATAAATAAGTACTTAAACAGAAATTCTCCATTTAGCGGTTTTTGGGAAAATATAATACATCATGAAAATGAAGAATTTCCGGAAGAAACAAAACTGCTGATCGCTGAGTTTCTGCATCCTAAACTTAAAAAAATATGCGAATTAAGCGATGCCAACCGGTTTTTGTACTTGCCTTCAGGAAAAAGATTTACCAGTGAAAACCTGGAGCAAATCTATGTTAGCCAGTTACATCCTGTCATCCAGTTTAAGGTTTCAGAAAAAGATAATAGCTATAAATTAGAATGCAATATCGTAATAGGAAATGAAGTGTTGAAAGCTTCCGAGAATCAATGGAGCAGTTCCTCATTGTTCTTTCACGATAAAGAATTTTCCCTTTGGAAATCCTCTGAGGAAGGCCTCGTTGGTGAAAAATTCAGA
Source organism: Bacteroidota bacterium (assembly GCA_030948465.1). Lineage (GTDB taxonomy): Bacteria > Bacteroidota > Bacteroidia > Chitinophagales > Chitinophagaceae > Ginsengibacter. The sequence continues at coordinate 2,269 of JALZAJ010000056.1, read as the reverse complement.
AATCCACTGCAAATTCCTTCGGCCGGTTGGCCTGTATTTTTGAAGGACGTAGTAATGCCCTTAACGCAAAACTTTGAGGTTTCATTTGACAAATCTTTAATAAGGGAAACTAAAGAGGGTAATCCTGAGATCACGGTTATGCTGGTGGAAAAAGGGGATTATCTAATGTTTCAGCCGACGTTTAGCTATAAAAATTTTGCAGTAAAACCGGGTTCAAAAAATACAATCATCGTTCCTGACGGGGATAAAGTAACAATGGTCGTACGTAATAAGAACGCCGAGAAAGAATTTATTGATAAGCTTTCGGGACTTCATTCCCAATTTATTACGCACGACGAAAACAGCCTGGTATTAAAGGGCGCCGATGTTCTAAGAAACAATTGGTTCTTTTTGTTTGTGGATGAAATGAAAGAAATGAAGATTCCGGTCTATGGTTTTGAAGCATTGAAGAATTTCCGGTTTAATACTTCCAAACCAGCCACCCGCATTCACCTAAGCAGCGGGCTCGATTGGTTTGATGCAAAAGTTGAGCTCACTTTTGGTGAACAGCGAATCGGGATTTCCGAGATCAAAAAAGCGTTGACCAACAAACAGTCTTTCGTCCAACTTAGTGATGGCTCATTAGGAATCCTTCCGGACGAATGGATCAATAGATATTCATTGCTGTTTAAAGTAGGAGACGGAAGGGAAAATAAATTACGCCTTTCCAGGTTTCATCTTAGCGTAATAGACGATCTCTATGAAAAAAGGAATGAAACGGAACTATCTTTTGAATTAGATGAAAAATATGACCGTCTCAGAAATTATAAAAGTATTCCTGAGGTGGATGTGCCCCGCGAATTGGAAAACCGGCTACGGCCCTATCAGATATCGGGTTTCCATTGGCTTAATTATTTAAAGGATGTTGGTTGGGGCGGTATTTTAGCTGATGATATGGGCCTGGGGAAAACCGTTCAGGCGCTAAGTATGCTAAGCCACTATGCAAAAACGGAAGGCTCTTTAAAAGCCTTAGTGGTTTGCCCCACGACACTTATTTATAACTGGGAAAATGAGATTCAAAAATTCACCCCGTCACTCAACTGGCACATACATCATGGAAGCATGCGTGCAAGGGAGCCTAAAGAATTTGAGAATTTCAACATCATCATCACTACCTACGGCACCTTGAGAAGTGATATACAATTAATGATGAAAATCTTGTTTGATTATGTTATTCTTGACGAATCGCAGGCAATAAAAAATCCTGCATCAAAAGTGACTAAAGCCGCCTGCCTGCTTGCTGCAAAAAACAGGCTTTGCATGAGTGGCACACCTTTGCAAAACAATACGTTTGATGTGTATGCGCAAATGAATTTTTTAAATCCAGGGCTGCTCGGATCTGTTGAATTTTTTAGAAATGAATTTTCAACACCCATAGATAAGCTTGGCGAAAAGGAACAAAAAGATCATTTGCGAAAATTACTGTATCCTTTTATATTAAGAAGAACTAAGGAACAGGTTGCAAAGGATCTTCCTGATAAAACTGAAACAATTCTTTTTTGTGAAATGGAAGATGAGCAGCGCAATGTGTATGAGGCATACCGGGGAGCATACAGGGATAAAATTATGGGAGTGATCGAAGGCCAGGGTATTAATAAATCACAGCTCACCATTTTACAGGGACTTATGAAGCTCCGGCAAATATGTGACAGCCCTGCTATTTTAAATGAAGAAGAAAAGTATCCGAATCACTCCATAAAACTTGATGAACTTACCAGGGAAATAACCGAAAATATTGGAGAGCACAAAGCCCTTATCTTTTCACAGTTTCTCGGAATGCTTTCGCTGATAAAACAAAAATTGGTTCAAAATAATATCAGTTTCGAATATTTTGACGGAAGCACTCCTCCAACCGAACGAGAAAAAGCAATTCAGAACTTTCAAAGTAATGATGACTGCCGGGTTTTCCTTATCTCTTTAAAAGCCGGTGGTGTCGGTCTTAATTTAACCGCTGCCGATTATGTGTATATTGTTGACCCCTGGTGGAATCCGGCAGTTGAGCAACAAGCAATTGATCGGACTCACCGTATAGGACAAACGAAGAATATTTTTGCTTACCGAATGATTTGCAAGGATACGATCGAAGATAAAATTCTGAAGCTCCAGGAAAAGAAACGTATCCTTGCCAAAGAATTAATTGCTGATGACCAGACCTTCGTTAAGAGCCTTAGCAAAGAAGATGTAGAATATCTTTTTAGCTAATTGATTTAAGAGGTTATAAAATCTTTCA
>JALZAJ010000055.1 GCA_030948465.1 Bacteroidota bacterium | reverse complement strand
TCTATTTCAAGCTTTAGAAGTTTATCTGCCCTTTCTACTTTTTCTGCGGAAATAATTGTTCCAACTTTCAGATCAATTTTTGCAAAATCATCAAAAACTATTTCGGGTTTTATTATCGATGTTCCTGAATTTTCTTCTTTGCTTTCATCAGGTGTTGGTTTATTTAAATCTTCATTTTTCTTCGCATTTGGATCATTAATTTTATCCGGCTCTGTGTTATTGCTTTCTTGCATTACGGGTTGATTTAATTTTTTTATTTGCGCAGCAATTTCTTCATCTTCAATTTTTCTGAATAATAATTCCGGCGCCCGGAGGGTATAGCCAACACTTAATAATTTACTGCTTCCTCCGTTTTTCCATTCAAGCATTTTGTCAAGCACTTTCATCATGTGTATCATTTTCTTTGCCGTGAAGGGAAGAAATGGATTGATGAAAATGGCAAGATTAGCGCATAACTGAAGACAGATATGAATACAATTATCGATCTGGTTTTGAGCATCCGAAATGATTGCTCCGTTAGTGCCGGTTTGCTTTGCCAGGATCCATGGCTGCTTATCCTGCATATATTTATTTCCTTTGCGGGCAAGATCGATCACTTCAAATAATGCATCCCTGAATTTATACTGATCAAGGAATGTTTCGATTTTTAATTTTGTGATTGAAAATTCTTTTATTATCTGTTCATCTGCCGCATCCAGTATTTCATTGTGAAGAACCGGGACTTTGCCGTTGCATAGTTTGTGCATCAATACAAATGTCCGGTTAACATAATTTCCAAAAATTGCTACGAGTTCACTGTTGTTTCTATCCTGGAAATCTTTCCAGGTAAAATCGTTGTCTTTCGTTTCAGGAGCGTTAGCACATAACACATAGCGCAATACATCCTGCTGCTCAGGAAAGTCTTTTAAATATTCATCAACCCATACAGCCCAGTTGCGGCTGGTAGAAACTTTTTGCCCCTCAATATTCAGAAATTCATTTGCAGGAACATTATCTGGCAGCACAAAATTTCCATGTGCTTTCAGCATAGCAGGAAAAATAATACAATGAAAAACGATATTATCTTTTCCAATGAAATGGACAAGCTTGGTATCTTCCTGGCACCAGTAATCTTCCCAGTTTGGAAGCAATTCTTTAGTGGCAGAAATATAACCGATAGGAGCATCGAACCATACATACAATACTTTTCCGCCTCCGCCCTCCGGCGCCGGCGGGCTTGGAACCTGAATGCCCCAGTTGCTGTCGCGGGTCATTGCACGTGGCTGCAAACCCTTATCGAGCCAGCTTTTACATTGACCGTAAACATTATTTTTCCAGTCTTTATGATCTTCGAGTATCCATTTGCGTAAGAATGCCTCATAATGTTGCAAAGGGAAATACCAATGCGTGGTTTTCTTTTTTACGGGTATCGCGTCGCTTAATGCACTTTTTGGATTAATAAGTTGCTCGGGGCTAAGGGAAGACCCGCAGTTCTCACATTGATCGCCATACGCGGCCGGGTAACCGCATACCGGGCACGTGCCCGTGATATACCTGTCAGCTAAAAAAGTTTTTTTCTCTTCATCATAATATTGTTCCGTCTCTTTTTCTTCAAACAATCCTTTCTCATAAAGATTCACAAAAAAATCCGAGGCCGTTTTATGATGAACCGGGTTAGAGGTCCTGGAATAAATATCAAATGATATTCCCATTTGCTGAAAGCTATTTTTAATGATCTCATGATATTTATCTACCACTTGTTGCGGAGTAACACCTTCTTTCATGGCCCTTATCGTGATGGGCACTCCATGTTCGTCGCTTCCTCCCACAAACTTTACATCTTTATTCTGAAGACGGAGATAGCGGGCGTAAATGTCAGCCGGTAAATAACAACCCGCAAGATGGCCAATATGCACAGGGCCATTGGCGTAAGGCAATGCAGCAGTCAATAAATACCGTTTAAAATCTTTCATACAGCGTCTCCGAATGTGTTTAGTTATTATCTATTCTCAAAAATGAAATTTCCTGCCTTGAAAACTTTGTGAGTTTGCAAAAATACCGCAAACCGTTTCAATGCCCAAACAACAAAAGCCGCCCGCTTGCCGTGTGTCAGCTCTTTAAAACGAACCGGCTCTATAAATGGGTTAAAGACAAAGAATATATTATTATAAATTTGAAATACTAAATATTTAAAGCGACCGGGACAGAACGGGCTTGAATGGAGCATCTTTCTTTTTAAAATAAAAAATGAACCGTAAAAATTTTCTTACTTCACTGATTCCCTTATTGCCGGTTTTATCAATGGCAAAAGAGAATTCAACAGCCTTTGCATTTCCGGAATGTGCCGGTAAAATTCCGCCTTATTTAAGCAAAGGAGATATTATCGCCATCACTTGTCCTTCCGGTTTCATTACCACGGAAGATATTCAACCGGCAGTGGAAAAAATAAAACAATGGGGATTTGGAATTCGAATAGGCGCCACCGTGGGTGCAAGGGATTTTACTTTTGCAGGAACCGATGAAGAGAGAAGAAATGATTTTCAAAATATGCTTGATGATCCATCCATAAAAGCCATTATGCTGGGTCGTGGCGGTTATGGCGCCGTACGCATTATTGATGCTATTGATTTTAAAAAATTTTCTTTGAAACCTAAATGGATCATAGGTTTTAGCGATGCGACGGTTATTCATTCACACTTAAATAAAAATTTTGGCATAGCTTCTATACATGCAAAAATGTGTAACAGCTTTCCTGCGGACTGGCAGCTTGCCGAACAAACCCAAATTGATTCTATCGAGTCCATTAGAAAATGTTTGGCTGGCGATAAAATGCAATACCCTGTAATAGTAAACGAAAGGAATCGCGCGGGATCAGGAGAAGGTGTGTTGGTTGGCGGCAATCTTTCCATCCTGGAAAACCTGGCCGCAACAAATTCTGATATAAACACCGATGATAAAATCTTGTTCATTGAAGAAGTAGGCGAATACCTTTATAATATTGACCGGATGCTATGGAATTTAAAACGAAGTGGTAAGTTTAACAAGCTTAAAGCCCTGGTTATTGGAGCGATGAAAAACAGGCCCGATGATGCAGGTGAAGAATTTGGTAAAACAGTTTACGACATGGTTCTGGAGAAAGTGAAGGAATATGGCTATCCCGTTTGCTTTGATTTTCCAGTTGGGCATCAGAAGGAAAATTATGCATTAAAGTGCGGAGTCGCACATCAACTGATCGTTAATGAAAATTATGTTGAACTGAAAGAAATATAATTTCTCCATTTCATGATAAATAAAAATAAATATCTATCACACTTAAAATTCACATGATTACCATACCTCCATACTTAAAACCAGGCGACACCATTGGCATTTTATGTCCTTCCGGTTATATGCCTTATGAAAAGGCTGCGACGGCAATTGAAACTTTAAAAGAATGGGGTTTCAGAATTATAGAAGGTAAAACGCTGGGCAATCAATTCAACTATTTTTCAGGCACGGACCGCGAACGTCTTGATGACCTTCAGCAAATGATGGACGATGATTCCATCCAGGCGATTTTTTGTGCAAGGGGTGGTTATGGCCTGGGACGAATAATTGATAGCCTCAACTTTAAAAAATTCAGAAGACGACCAAAATGGATCATTGGTTTCAGTGATATTACTATTCTTCAATGTCACCTTTTTAGTAATTATAAAATCGCAACGCTTCATGCACCGATGGCAGCGGCATTTAATAATGATGAATCTAAAAATAAATTTATTCTGAGTTTACACGATGCGCTGATCGGGCGTAAAGCTATGTACAGCACACCCGGAAATCAATACAATCAAAAAGGCAAAACTGCCGGCGTATTGGTAGGTGGTAATCTTTCTTTACTCGCACATATTTGTGGTACCTCATCTGATATCAATACAGAAAAGAAAATTTTATTTATCGAAGATGTTGGGGAATACATTTATAATATTGACAGGATGCTTTATCAATTAAAACGCTGTGGTAAATTAAATGATCTTGCAGGCTTGCTTGTTGGAAAATTCACTGACATGAAAGACACTAGTATTCCTTTTGGGCAAACAACACTGGAAGTTATAAAAGATATACTGAAAGAATTTGATTATCCGGTCTGTTTTGAATTTCCCGTGAGTCATGGACGAGAAAATTTTGCAATGAAGATCGGAGCTAAGTACGAGCTGTCAGTTTCCACAGGTTTGGTTGAATTAGAAGAATTTTAGAAAGGTATATTTGCCGCATGAATTTTACCATCATCCGCTTTCTTAAAAAAACATTTATCAGGTTGAGGCTCCATGTTCTGTGTAATCCTTTTACCGGTATTTGGCAACAAGTAACATGGATGACTAAGCTTTCAAAATGGGTGAGTGAACAAAATAAAATTATTTTCAACGATTTTCCCTGTAAGTGGGACTATACAAAAAGATTCACACTCTATGAGTATGTCATCGAAAAAGAAAAGCTTGATGACGACATCAATTACCTGGAATTTGGTGTGGCAGACGGCCATTCATTTAATTGGTGGATGACCCAAAATACCCAGGCTGGATCCCGCTTTTACGGCTTCGATACGTTTACCGGCCTGCCTGAAGATTTTGGCCCATACAAAAAAGGCACTTTCGG
>JALZAJ010000009.1 GCA_030948465.1 Bacteroidota bacterium | reverse complement strand
TTCCGCAAACACCAATCGTTTCGTTTTTTGCAGGCTTTACTGCTTTGTTTTTATTGTGGGGAATTATGAGCTTTTGGATAAGCAGTAATAATGACCATATACTTGCCCACAGAGTGTCTCTTTTAATTTTTAAAGCTGGTAATTCCTTTTTGCCGATTATCACGTCGGCCCTGATCGGCGCTTTGGTGGCTGGTTTTGCAGCTCTTACAGCGGCTTATCTGCGACCGGCTTTCTTTAAAATAAATTGAGCTGGTTTCCAAATTTCTCCAATTATTGCATTTTGTATTTACCTTTTTCTAACTTTTTAGAAGTTACATTCGTTTTATGCTCAAGCTGCTGTTGATTTTTTTTACCATTTGTGCGCTTTCAGCAAATGCGCAAAAAATTGAAGGAACCGTTCAAGATGATCAGGGTAATATCCTGCCTTTTGCTTCCGTTCTTATTAAAGGCTCCTCACAGGGAGTAACTGCGAACACCCGTGGCAGTTATAGTCTTACGTTACCTCCGGGAAATTACACTCTGATCTGCCGGCACGTTGGCTATGCGACACAGGAAAAATCAATAACTCTTTCTAAAAAAAATCTAACAGTGGATTTTGTTTTGACCTTGCAAAAATTCGTCTTAAAAGAAATCATTATCAAAGAAGGCGAGGATCCGGCTTATGACATTATAAAACAAGCTATTAAAAAACGTTCTTTCTATGAAAAGCAAGTGAAAGAATTTGAAGCTGAGGTGTATATAAAAGGGCTTATAACGTTAAGAAAATTGCCCCAAAAAGTACTGGGCCAGAAAATCCCCGAGGAGGACAGAACCAATATGCGCCTTGATTCTGCAGGAAAAGGAATTATATATCTTTCGGAGTCAGTAACGAAACTTTCCATGCAGCAACCTGATAAATTTAAGCTCGAGGTATTGTCAGGAAGAGAAAGCGGCAGCAATGGTTTCGGATTTAATTTCCCGGCTGTAATAAGCTTTTATGAAAACAATGTAAACATGTTTGCCTCACAGCTAAATCCGCGCGGCTTCGTTTCTCCCATTGCTGATGGCGCTTTGAATTTTTATAAATATAAGTTTCTTGGCAGCTTTTATGAAGATGGAAAAGAAGTTAATTCGATAAAAGTTATACCTGTGAGAAATTATGAACCTCTTTTTTCGGGTGTCATCAACATAACGGAAGGGGACTGGCGTATTTATAGTTGCGACCTGCTGCTAACAAAAAAATCCCAACTTGAAGTTTTAGATTCACTGGAGATTTCGCAGATACACGTGCCCGTGAGTAATGATGTTTGGCGGATCAAAAGCCAGGTGCTGCATTTTAATTTTAGCAAGTTTGGAATCGACGCCATCGGAGATTTTGTAAACGTATATTCCAAATATAACCTTGACCCTAATTTTTCAAAAAAGTATTTTGACCGGGTAATTATCAAATATGATTCTACGGTAAATAAAAACCCAAAATCTTACTGGGACAGCATAAGGCCGATACCATTGGAACCTGAAGAAATAAAGGATTACCAACTTAAAGACAGTCTTTATAAAATAAACAAAGACTCTGTTTCTGAAAATATTGATTCTCTTAAAAAGAAACAAGGCAAATTAAAATTAACGCAGGTACTATGGAGCGGCGTAAACAGAACGCATTACAGTGCCACCAATAAGTACCGGTTTGAGATGGATCCTTTGCTAAAGACGTTGCAATACAATACCGTTGAAGGCGTGGCAATAAATCCGTCATTTGTAATATCAAAATTTGTAAAAAAATGGAAGAGCAATGTAAGCTTCATTACGGATTTGCGGTATGGTTTCAACAATAATCATTTTAATGCGTGGGCAGGTTTTAAATTCAGCAGCCGTGATTTTAATGTAGATGAAAAATTCAGACGTCAATCCTTTTTTGTCGCCGGGGGAAAAAGAGTAAGTCAGTTCTTTAAAGAAAGTGCGCTTGACGCATTGGGAAACACCATCGCCACTTTGCTATATGGCAGGAACGATATGAAAATTTATGAAAATTATTTTGCCAAGACGGGCTTCACTAAACAATGGGAAAGTGGTACCAGGTTTTTAATAGAAGGAGAATATGAGGATAGAATCCCCCTTAATAA
>JALZAJ010000537.1 GCA_030948465.1 Bacteroidota bacterium | reverse complement strand
TTATAAATTTCCTCATTACGGCGTATATGATATTTTGAATTATGCGCGTGATTGAGATGATAGCAAACCGCTGCTAATTTTAACCGTCGTTTTTTTAATCCGTAGTTGATAAGTCTTGCAGCAAACTCGTAATCTTCCATTCCCCAACCATAAAATAAATTATCATAACCATTCACGCCCACAAAATCTTCTCTCCAAAAAGCCAGGTTACAGGCCTTTATATTTTTGGAACAATAAGGATCTGTTTTAATAAGTGAAGACAAAAATGGGATGCGCATGGCATTGATCCTGTTCCTGATGCCCCTTGAGAAAAAATCAAAAGAGTATTGGTTGTTTTCTATAACCTCTCTCGTTTTTGCTTCATTTAAAATAGTACGACACCCTTGTACAAATGTTTTCCTCTGTGCATTTTGAACATGATCTTTTATAAAATTTTTATGCAAAATAATATCTCCGTCTATTTGTATAATATAATCGGAAGTGGCATATTTCATCGCTTTGTTGAGTATAAGCGTTTTCCTGAAACCTTTGTCTTCCTGCCATATATGCTCCACAGGAATATTGAAATATCTCCGGTATTTGTCAATGACTAATTGGGTCTCATAGCCCGAGCCGTCATCGGCAATTAATATGCTTTGAGGTAACCGCGTCTGGTTTAGTATGCTGAGAAAAATACTTTCGAGAGCTTGTGGCCAGTTGTAAGTAGAGATTAAAATATCTACAGAGATATTTTCATTATTCATCGTTTTCCGGGTTTAAATCAAATGTATCTATCCAGTTTTATGCCAATCATTTTCAGTTTAATTCACATTATAAATTTCTTTTGAAGGTTGAAGCATTTTCACCGAAAGGCAACTTTACCAATTTGAGCCTTACTAATTAAAAAACGCTGCACGGGATATGAAAGTATTTTCTTAAAAAGAATAGCATTTTCTTTTCAGGGATGTTGTACCCGAGGCAGGTTTCAAAAAGACAGGTAATTTTAAGAAAATTTTATAGAATGAGGGAGGCTGCTAATACTATCTGGATATACTATAGTCCGTTAATCGTCATTTGTAATGAAGGTTTGCATGTCAATAAGCTTACGGTAAAGTCCATTTTCATTAATTAATTGCTGATGGGTTCCCTGCTCAATTATTTCACCGTTGTCTAATACCAGTATGTGATCCGCCTTTTGAATTGTGCTTAGCCTATGGGCGATAATAAGCGTCGTGCGGTTCTTCATAAGATTATTCAAAGCATCCTGCACCAGCTTTTCCGATTCGGTATCAAGCGCCGAAGTAGCTTCATCCAATAACATTAATGGCGGATTATTCAATACCGCTCTTGCAATACATAGTCTCTGCCTTTGTCCACCTGAAAGCTTGGAACCCTTGTCCCCAATATTGGATTGATACCCATCGGGCGTTGCGAGAATAAAATCGTGTGCGTTGGCAATTTTGGCGGCGGTTACCACTTGTTCCATGGTGCTGCCCGGCTTGCCAAAAGCAATGTTATTAAATATAGACGCATTGTAAAGAATGGACTCCTGGTTTACAATGCCCATAAGATTGCGAAGAGACTCGATGGTGATGTCTTTAATATTTTTTTCATCAATGAAAATGTCGCCCGATTGTGCCTCCAGGAAGCGTGGAATCAAGTCCATCAGTGTCGATTTGCCACCTCCGGAAGGACCCACTAACGCTACCGATTGTCCTTTTTGAATTGCAAAGCTGATATGATTCAATACATTTTTTTCATGATAGGTGAAGGACACGTTTTCAAACCGGATATCATTATTAAACCCTTGAATTTTTACAGCGTTAGGCTTATCTTTTATTAATGGCTGCTGATCGATCAGCCCCAATATTCTTTCTCCGGCAGCAATGCCGGAATGAATATTGCTGAACGATACCGAAATAGCCTTGGCAGGCCGCATCACCTGTGAAAACAACGCGATATAGGCTATGAAATTAGCGCCTGTTAATCCGCCTTCATTGCTTAAAACCAGGGAACCGCCATACAGCACAATACTTACAACCATCACAATACCCAGGAATTCAGAAACCGGGGAAGCAAGCTGCTGGCGCTTCGACATGGAACGCATTATTTTTGAATAACGAATGTTCTCATCATTAAAGCGACCTGTAATAAAATTAAATGCATTGAACGCTTTGATAATTCTTATACCATTAAGCGCTTCTTCAAGATAGCTCAGCATAATGCCATAAGAGATGTGCGATGCCACAGCATCTTCTTTTAACTTCCGTACAATTTTAGAAATAATAAACGCCGAAACGGGAATTACCAGCATGGAAACCAGCGTAATTTTATAGGAAATAATAAACAGCATTACCAGGTAAAATAATAACGTGAGCGGTTCTTTAAAAATTACCTGCAGTGTGCCTGTAACGGAATACTGAACCACTTGCACGTCTGATGACACCTTAGACATAATATCGCCTTTACGTTCATTATTAAAATAGCCGAGATCAAGCTTCATTACGTTATTAAAAACGGATCTTCTTAAATTCAACAGCGTGTGGATGCGAAGGTTTTCCATGGTGCGCTCAGCTAAATACCGAAAAATACCTCCCAGCAGCACGGAGACCAGGATAGCGCCGCAAACAAATTGAAGTGTTTTATAAATGCCGTAATGAAGATTAAAATAGTTGGAGTAGTAATTAAACATCCTGAAAATATCATAGAAATGATCCGGCTTTGCAGGCATTACATGATTTGCATTTTGCTGAAAGAGGATAGATAATAATGGGGCAAGCAGTGCAAGGTTCAGTGTGCCGAAAACTATCGCCAGTAAGGTGAAAAGAATATAAGGGAAAGCGTATTTACTAATGGGTTTTGCAAAAGATAAGAGACGAAAATAAGTTTTCATAATTGAAGATGGGTCGCAAAATTATGAATTATAAAGTTGGAGAGGTTTTGAACCAGATGATTATAATGGCAATTATACCTGAATAATCCTCTCACTGCCCGGACGATTTTCGGATGTTCAATTATTCTATGTGTGTGAATTTATCCAGCATACTATTTATATAATATCGACAATTGCTAAATCTTCTGAAGAGTTTGAGCTCTTTTTTTCAAGCCATGCAGTGAATACTGTATAAAAAATGGCCATGATAATAGCGCCTTTAAACATACCGGTAAAGCCCCAC
>JALZAJ010000539.1 GCA_030948465.1 Bacteroidota bacterium | reverse complement strand
AGTAGCGGTTATATCCAAAAACACCAGTTCGTCTGCACCTTGCAGTGAATAATACATGGCAAGTTCTACCGGATCGCCCGCGTCCCGAATGTTTTCAAAATTGATTCCTTTAACGGTTCGTCCGTTATTTATATCAAGACATGGTATAATTCTTTTTGCAAGCATTAGTTAGCATTTATAAAATTTTCCATTTGCTTTAGTGTTATTCTGTCTTCGTAAAAAGCTTTTCCAACAATAGCTCCCTTACAACCTGCTTCTTTCAAAACAACAAGATCATTATAAGTAGAAACGCCGCCGCTGGCAATTAGCCTTATCGATGGAAATTGCAATAAGATTTCTTTATACAATTCTGTTGATGGCCCCATTAGCATTCCGTCTTTTGAAATGTCGGTACAAAAAATAGTTTCCAAATGTTGGTCGAGTAAGTCCTTTAAAAAATCAAAAAGATCGATGCCCGCATCTTCCTTCCATCCGTGAATTTTAATTTTTTTATCCAGTACATCAGCACCGGGCAAAAATTTTTCAAGTCCGAATTCTTCGAGCCATTCCGTAAACAAAGCCGGATCCTTAACGATCACGCTTCCAACATTTATCATGGCAGCACCCGCACTGAAAACTGACTTCACGTTATCGGTCGTTTTAATACCTCCTCCAAAATCAACAATAAGATTTGTCTTACCTGCAATTTGTTCCAGGGTTTTGAAATTGGTAGCACCGTCCCCGGCAGCACCATCCAGGTCCACTACGTGCAGACGCTTAATTCCTGAGGCCTCAAAAGTTTTGGCGACATCAACAGGGTAATTGCTGTATATAGTTTTTTTGGTATAATCCCCTTTCGATAATCTCACACACTTTCCGTCAATCATATCTATGGCCGGTATTAAATCCATTAAACAATTTTTAAAAAATTTGAAAGTATGTGCGCTCCAATTAGCGCAGATTTTTCAGTATGAAACTGAACTCCGTAGAAATTATTTGTATGCATCCCCGAGCTGTAAGGAACTATATAATCAGTAGTGGCAATAGTTTGCGTCGACAGCGCTGCATAATAGCTATGCACATGATACACGAATGAATTCTCAGCAACGCCATCAAATAAAGGTGAAGACAGATTGGAAATTGTATTCCATCCTATGTGGGGTATTTTGAATAAAGAAGAATTTCCAACCGGCAAATTTTCAGAAAACTTTTTTACAAGCACATTAAAAATACCCAGGCATTTTGTATCATCTTCTTCGCTGTGATCGCACATTAACTGAAGACCGAGACAAATACCGAGCACCGGTTGTGAAAGCGAAGTGATCACTTTATCCAGGCCATTTCTCTTTAAATACTGCATGGCAGAGCCAGCATTGCCCACACCAGGAAATATTACTTTATCAGCAGCTTTTATTTCATCCTGATTATCTGTAACAACTGCGGCTATGCCTAAACGTTGCAAAGCATACAACACACTTTGTACATTGCCCGCATTGTATTTTATAATTGCTATTTTCATAACACGCCTTTTGTTGTCGGGAGGCTTTTATTTGACGGATCTCTTTTTATGGCCATCTTCACTGATCTTGAAAATGCCTTAAATATCGATTCAATTTTATGATGTTCATTCACGCCCTCGGCTTTAATATTCAGGTTGCATTTTGCTGAATCGCTGAAAGATTTAAAAAAGTGATAGAACATTTCCGTTGGCATTTCCCCTATTTTCTCACGATTGAATTCAGCTTCCCAAACCAGCCAGCTTCTTCCTCCAAAGTCAATGGCAACTTGTGCCAGACAATCATCCATTGGCAGCATGTAACCATATCTCTCTATACCACACTTATTACCGAGCGCTTGCAGCATGGCTTCTCCTAAAGCGATGGCAACATCTTCAATTGTGTGATGCTCATCAATATGCAAATCTCCTTTGCAAATAATTTTCAGATCCATGCCGGAATGTTTTGCAACTTGCTCCAGCATGTGATCAAAAAAGCCAAGGCCAGTTTCTATTTCTGCGTTACCGGTTCCATCAAGATTTAAGGCTATTTCAATCTTCGTTTCATTGGTATTTCTTGAATGAATTATTTTCCTGGGTGGCAACTTTAAAAAGTCATAAATATCTTTCCAGTTTTGTGTTTCAAGAGCAATGGTTTCTTTAAGCGTTTCAGCAGTTGCCTCCAGTTCATGATTACCGAGGCTGTCATGATTATTAAGCCAGAATGCTTTGCAGCCAAGGTTTTTAGCAAGCTGCACATCCGTAAGCCTGTCGCCAATTACAAACGAATTAGCAAGATCACACCTGTCTGTATCTAAATATTCTATTAGCATTTCCGTGCCCGGCTTTCTTGTCAATTTATTTTCTTTTGCAAACGTGCGGTCAATAAATATTTCAGAAAAAATAATTCCCTCATTCTCCAGGGCGGTCAAAATAAAATGCTGGATTGGCCAAAAAGAATCTTCGGGGAAAGCTGCAGTGCCCAATCCGTCCTGGTTGGTAACCATCACCAGCTCGTAGTCAAATTCTTTTACAATTTTAGTAAGGTATTCAAACACGTGAGGATAAAATTCCAGCTTTGCAAATGCATCGAGCTGGTACGTTGGCGGCGCTTCTTTAATCAGTGTTCCATCCCTGTCAATAAATAAAACCTTTTTACTCATTCTTATAATTTTTTAATGCTTCAATTAATATTTTGTTTTCCAGGGGCGTGCCTATAGTAACTCTCAGGCAATTTTCGCATAGTGGTTCTTTGCTCCTGTTCCTTACAATTATTTCCTTAGCGGATAAGTAATTATACAAATTATTTGCATCACTGGTTTTAATCAAAATGAAATTTGAATCAGAAGGATAAATCTTTTTGATAAATTCAAACTGGCGTAATTCATTCTGCAGTCTGTCTCTTTCTGCAACTGTAATTTTTATGTTTTCATTTACCTGGTTAATTGATGTTAAAGCTTCAATGCCTAATTGCTGCGAAGCCTTATTAATGTTATATGGTGGCTTTACTTTATTGAAAAGATCAACTATTTTTTCAGAAGCAAAGGCCAGGCCAAGCCTTAACGCGGCAAGTCCCCATGCCTTTGAAAGTGTTTGCATTACTAACAGGTTTTCATATTCGGTAAGTTCCTGTATAAAAGATTTTTGGCGTGAATAATTAATGTATGCTTCATCAATAATTACCAGGCCTGGAAAATTATTAATCAACGTTTCCATATCCATCCGGTTCATATTATTACCGGTAGGATTATTCGGGGAGCAAATAAAAAGCAGTTTTGTGTTACTGTCTATAGCATTTAAAACGGCCTCAACATCGAGCTGAAAATCATCAGTAAGCATCGCTTCTTTTATGGCTACATCATTTATGTTAGCGCCCACACCATACATACCATAAGTAGGCGGGCACACGATTACATTATCTTTTCCCGGGTTACAAAAAATACGAAAGGCAAGATCGATTACCTCATCACTTCCGTTACCAATAAAGATATTTTGCAGGGGAATGCCTTTGATTTTTGAGATTTCCTGCTTTAGCTGCCATTGAAGCGGATCGGGATAACGGTTAAAATTTTCCGGAAGAGGCGAGCCAAAACTGTTTTCATTTGCATCAAGAAATATAGAAGCTGCACCACTATATTCTGTTCGTGCCGATGAATATGGCTTCAGTTCTTTTATATTTTTTCTTACCAAACTATCAAGATCAAATGTTTTCATCTTCTGTTTTTTTGAGACCTTCTTCTTGTGCTGCTTTTTTGAGACGAATACTTACCGCATTTTTATGTGCATCAAGGCCTTCTGCTGCTGCCATAGTTTCCACCGCAGGTCCTATATTTCTAATTCCTTTTTTACTTATTTTTTGAAATGTAATTTTCTTAACAAAACTGTCAACCGATACCCCGCTATAAGTTTTTGCTGTTCCGCTTGTCGGAAGGGAATGATTTGGGCCTGAGGCATAGTCACCCGCGCTTTCGGATGAATAATTTCCCAAAAAAACACTTCCTGCATTGATTACAAAAGAAGATAATTTTTTAGCATTCTTTGAAGCAATAATTAAATGTTCCGGCGCGTAGAAATTTATAAAGTCAAAGGCTGTTTGAATGTCGTTGAGTAAAACAAACCTGCTATGTAAGAGGCTTTGATTGATGATCTTAATTCTTGACAAAGATTTCAATTGATTGCTAAGTTCTATGGCAACCTTTTCAATGATACCAATATTCTCTGCAACAAGCACAACCTGTGAGTCAATTCCATGCTCCGCCTGGCTTAGAAGGTCAGAGGCAACAAAGGCAGGCACGGCAGTATCATCTGCGTAAACAACTAATTCACTTGAGCCCGCAAGCATGTCGATGGCAGTATTTTCAAAGCTCACTAATTTTTTTGCGAGGGTTACAAAATTATTTCCAGGCCCGAAAATTTTATCAGTTTTTTGTATGCTTTCTGTTCCATAGGCCATTGCAGCAATTGCCTGGGCGCCTCCGGTTTTATACAAATTTTTTAACCCAAGAATTTTGGCAACAAAAAGTATTGCTGCATTTATTTTACCATTCGCGCCGGGTGGTGTGCAAACGATAATATTTTTACAACCTGCTAATTGCGCAGGAATCGCTAGCATTAATAAAGTTGAAAATAATGGCGCTGTACCGCCAGGAACATACAGCCCTGCATTTTGTATGGGAACACTTTTGCGCCAGCAAGTAACCCCTTCGGATGTCTCAATTTTCTTTACTTTTTTTTCGACCTGGGCTGTATGAAATTTTTTAATATTTTTTTGCGCTAATAAAATCGCTTCTTTTAAATCACCCGGAATAAAATCTTCAGCGCTATCAATTTCTTCGTTGGTTACTAAAAAATTTTCGGGAGTAAATCCATCAAATTTTAATGAATATTTTTTGAGAGCCGCGTCTCCGTGTTGTTTTACATCCGTAAGTATTTCTGAAACTAATTTCTCCGAATTTAAAATACCATCCTGCGGACGTTTTGTTAATTCCCGCCATGAATGCCTTGCCGGTTCTATAAAAATATTGTTCATTGTTCTTTATTTTAAAGGATCATCTTTTCTATTGGTACAACTATTATTCCTTCTGCCTGGAATGATTTCAATTTTTCAATTATACTCCAAAAATCATTTTCATTTACAACACTTTGAACACTGCTCCAGCCGCTTTCAGCAAGAGGAACCACAGTAGGGCTTTTCATTCCCGGCAAAATTCCTGCAATATTTTTTAATTGGGAATTGGGGGCATTCAGCATAATATATTTATTATTTTTTGCCGTTTTCACCGCATTCATTCTCAGCATCAAATTGGATAGAATATCTTTTTTTTCTTTTTCAAGATCGTGCCTTGCAATTAATACGGCTTCGGATTTTAAAATAACTTCTACTTCTTTCAGGCCGTTTGTAAACAGGGTGCTTCCGCTGCTTACCAGGTCGCAGATTGCCTCTGCAAGTCCTATTCCCGGTGCAATTTCAACTGAGCCGCTGATCTCGTGAATTTCCGCATTCACTTTTTTCTCATCAAGAAATTTCTGCAAGAGGCTGGTATAAGAAGTCGCAATTTTTAATCCCTGCAGATCAGCAGCGCTGTTATAATCCATGCTTTTGGGAACAGCAATACTAAGCCTGCATCTTCCAAAACCAAGCCTGCTCATTACTTCCACATTCTTGTTTTTCTCAAAGACAACATTTTCACCCACGATGCCTGCATCTGCCACGCCATCATACACATATTGCGGAATATCATCGTCGCGTAAAAAGTAGGCTTCCAATGGAAAGTCCATTGCCACAGCTTTTAACTGCCGGTTGCCATTGTTAAGATCAATGCCACATTCTTTCAAAAGTTGCAGGGAGTGATCATATAATCTTCCTGATTTCTGCACTGCTATTTTTAACATGATAGGTTTTTAAAATGAAAAAAGGCTCACTGTTCAGTAAGCCTTTTTTTGAAAATATGTTCGTTACATACAAATCAACATAGCTTACCCTGCGGTAAAGAAATGATGATGATGGATGTAAGCTTTTTTATTCATTGAGGTGCAAAGTAACCGATGAAAATTTAGTTGAACAAAAAAAGTTTTTAGGGACCTACTCCTCTGAAGATGTGCCCATATTGATGTTTACATACATCTTTTCTACATCAATGTTCTTGAACAAAAGTCTAAAGGTATTTACTTAAAAAAAGCAGGGCAATCGGAAATAAAAGTTTCTTTTGAATGAACACCGAAAAAATCCTCCCTGGATTTAAATTAGTGAGTTTTTTCAAACTAACAATTTCATCTTTGTTTCTTGCGAGTAGAAAAAAAGGTGGTTACGTTACTCAATAATAAATTTAGTGTGGATCAATAATAAATTCCGAAATCATTATTTTGCGCTGCAGTCATCTCTCTTAAAAAAGAGAACCTTCTTACCTTAATAAATAATAGAAGGGTCAATGAATTCAACGTTATCACCTTATGCCAGTGGAAATAAAGTAATAGGTTTTTTACTTTTTTGTTCGGTGGTATTATATAAGGTAATAGGTTTTTTGTGACGAACCCAAATAATTTTTTTTAATCTTTTGAAATTATGTGTTTTGAATTTGTATTAAACCTGGAGAGATAAATTATTGAGTTTCTCATTATAAAATAATAAACCGTTTTACGCCTTCCGCAGTATAATTGCAACTTAAATTTCTTCATATTAAAAAGCACCTTCTTTGGAAACAGGAGATGCACGATTGGCTTATGAAATAAAAAATACAAACTTTTAATTAATTAAAACTTAAAAAGGTTCATGATAAATCTTGCTATAGATTTAGCAATCAAATTACTCGGAATTACTTACAAAGGCTATATGTTTATTATCTGGTGACCATGAATTTACATTGATCGTTCCCTGGCCTCCATATAAATATGCGATCACTCTCGGCGCTCCACCAGATACCGGCATTAAGTTTAAGATCACTTTTTTATAAGATGGATGCCCGTTAGGTTCTATATCAGGAGGAAATGAAATGTACACCATCCATTTACCATCCGGAGAAATGTGCGGAAACCAGTTGTGATGCTCATCGAATGTAAGCTGTTCTCTTCCGGTTCCATCTGGTTTCATCCTCCATATCTGCATGGTTCCTGTTGGGTTGCCATTATAATAAATATACTTTCCATCAGGAGAATATTCTGGTCCGTCCACATGCCCTGTTGTATTATTTGTCAAAGCAACTTCGGCTCCGTTGCTTGCTGACACTTTGTAAATGTTATAAATGTTACTGCCATTTCTTTGTGCTACTATGGCGACATCTTTTCCATTTGGCGCCCAGCCGTGCCAGTAAGATGGAGCTTCTACCGTAAGTAGTTTTGGTTCGCCTCCGGAGAGTGGCAGCACATATACTGACGATCCCCCTCCTGGTTTACCCTGCCTTGAATTACTGATAGCGAGCATTTTTCCATCGAAAGAAATGCCGTGATCGTTATTAATTCTATCAGCAGAACCGGTATTTAATTTTTCAGGTGTGCCTCCTTCTATTGACATCGTATATAATGAACCTCCTTCATTAAATAAAAGTTTTTTCCCATCAGGCATATAGTTAGGCGCTTCAAACTTTCCCTTTGATTCGTGGATCACTTTTCTATTGCCGTTAAATACATCCATAATTTCCATACGGCATCCTAAAACCCTGTCAACGGGTGGTGCTTTTATCTGGGGGTTAGGCTGATACTTATTATTAACCGGCTTGTCAATACGCACGTTCCACATCCTCGCTTCTTCCACTTTATCTGAGTCATGAGAACAGATGTATAGTCCCACATAAACAGAATCTTTAAAGGCATACATATCAGTTGAGCCAACATCCTGCAGCGGTTCACCCCAGTTGGCTACACGCATGGTTATTGTTTTTCCACTACGCTCTAATTGTATGGTTTGAAAAATTATTTTTTTTGCAAAGAAAATTTCTTCCTGGGGATCTCTCATGTAAGCGCCTCTTAAAGGCCGCCATTGCAAAACGGCAAGACCATCGCCGTGAGTAACGGCGTTATAACTTGCAGCGCCCTCATCTAAAGATTCTCTTATCATCCATCCTATTTTTCTATGCCCATTTCCCTTTTCGCCGAGGAATGCAAAGTTTGCCGTGAGCAAAAAATCGCCGTTTATTTTTTTATATAAATATTGAAACTCATCCCGGTTAAACCAGATATTATCTCCCGAGCCTTTAATATGATATGTCTGGGTAGCTGCATCATAAGTTGAAGACCCGGCATTTTTGGGATTGCCTATATCAGCGTTGTTATCAAAAACACCCAACTGGGAATTCTGTCCGAAGCAAACATGGAAAATGCAAAAAATTAAAAAGAGCGATAGAAATTTCATATTTAGTTTTTTGGGAGTAGAAGACCTTAGCAAGTTCTATTACTATTTATTGAATTGTGAATATTTTCAAAAGTAAATGAGAAACTGGTAGTACTTACATTTTTACTGCATCAAAACTACATCTACCATGCAAAACGTCTATTCTTAAACGCCGGTCAATATTAATTTACTTCCAGGTCATCTTTCGAAGGCAGTTTTGGAAATGGAACATGTGGTTCGGCCTGGTACCAATATACTACGGAACTTATATCGGAATGTTGCTGAAGATAGCGCCCATCATGGCGCCAGCCCAGATCCTGGATAATTACCTTCAGATCTTTTTCAAAACGGATAGGATCCATAATGTGCCACCGGTATAAGCCAAAACGCTGGGTGGAATTGTATAATCCATCTGGTTTTATTACCTGGTGCAGGCCGGTATAAGCCGTGGAAAATGGCTGGTACTGATGCGTTTTGGGGTTTTCAAAATCATAAGATCCGCAAAAATAATCTTCCGTGCCTGTTCCGTTTATTGTAGGAAATTGGGTATCGCCATCCATATAAAATTTTATTTCCCCTTCTCCCCACCATCCGTTATTCGTTAAGCCCCACGCGAGATAGGTGCCCACATATTGTCCCTTTCCTTTTATGCCATCAACTAAGGTATAGAATCCTCCCTGGGTAGGATTACTTCTTCTAAATTGCGCATGAAAATAAGCGGCACCATCGGGCACACTCGTGAGCGTAAAATCAACCTGGTAATATAAAACCATCTTTTCCCTGTTG
>JALZAJ010000481.1 GCA_030948465.1 Bacteroidota bacterium | reverse complement strand
ACAGATGTAAGAAGAAAGGCATACAGAATTAATTTATTTTTTTTCATATCGTATATTTAATGCTTAGAATTAAAAGGTTAAATTGATACCACCGCTAATGATTCGCGGAGTGGGGAAGTTTCCATAGTCAACTCCCAAACTATTTGCATCAGATCTTGCCTGCCTGTAATCACCTCTTCCCACTTGCTGGGTAGTAATTTCAGGATCTAAACCAGTATATTTTGTAATAGTGAATAGGTTCTGTACCTGTATATAAACTCTAAGCCGGTCAATACCTGCTCTATTAACAATATTAGTGGGAAGGGTATAACCGAGGGACAGGTTTTTTAATCTCAGATACCCGCCAGGTTCTACATAATAACTAACAGGTACCTGGCCGCTTGCGCCATCTGACGCATCTAAAACTGGTAATTTTGCATTCGTGTGTTGCGGCGTCCAACTATCGTATAGAACTCTCCGGTCCCTGTTTCCCTGGAAAGTGTTAAAATCTGTCCAATAGCGCACATAATTAACTATTTGCCCACCATCTTTCCAATATAAAAATATAGCTAAATCAAAGTTTTTATATGAAGCATTAATATTAAAGCCGGTTGTAAAATTAGGATGAGGACTTCCCATGAATGTTCTGTCATCTGGTGTTATTTTTCCATCCGGTTTACCATTCGGCCCAGACAAATCCTTGTACCTCCACTTGCCGATACCTTTATTAGCCTGATCCAGGGCATCTACCTCTGCCTGCGTTTGGAAGAAACCATCAATAATATACCCATAAAAACTTGAAATTGGCCTGCCGGTTACTGATCGGTTGAATGGATCGATTCTTGATCGGTTGCCCTCAAAAAATGGATCCGCAATTTTACCAACTTTGTTTCTATATAGAGAGAATGTAACTCCAGCATCAATTTTGAAGTCTTTTCCCAATACCGGCCTATAGGATAGCGATAAATCAATTCCTTTATTGCTCATCTCACCAATATTGGTCGCCTGCCTGTCAACGTTTCCATAAAGACTTGGATCTAATTGCCGTGAGTAAAGAAGATCGGTTGTTTTTCTATTATATACATCAACGACTAGGTTCAGCTTATTATTAAATAAAGAAGCATCAAGGCCGATATCTGTTGTTGCAGATTGTTCCCACTTCACATTTGGATTACCAATTCTATTATTGCGTAAACCTGATCTGAAACTCGTATTGCTTCCATCAATCGGATACCCCGCACTAAAACCATCAAAGATATAAGTAGTGATAAAACCGAAATCACCTATATTATCATTTCCAAGAATTCCATAACCACCGCGCAATTTTAAGTCATTTAACCAACTCGGTTTACCAAAAAACGATTCTTCAGAAATACGCCAACCTGCACTTACCGCAGAGAAATTGCCGTATTTAAAATTGGGACCAAATGCGTTAGAAGAACCGTCTCTCCTAAATGATGCACTTAATAAATATTTGTCTTCATAATTGTAGTCTACTTTTGCAATAACTGGTGAATACTTTCTAAATCTATATTCATACCCGTTACTACTCGGCGTTGGGTTCAGGCCAGAATTAATTTGCCAGAAATTCCTGTCAAAAGAAAAATAATTATTATTATTCCCATTCAGCCCACGTCCTCCACCTTCTACCATTTCTGTACCTATCAAGGCTTTTATATCATGTTTTTCAAGGAAAACTTTATGAAAGCTTAAAGTATTATACCATGTCATCTGATAATTGTAGCTTTCTCCTTCTCCATAATCTCCCGTACCGCCTCTGCCTTCGGCATTTTCATAAGCAGGAACATTGAAATAAAAATAATTATTAGTATTATAATCAAGACCAATTACAGATTTTAATGTAAAATATTTTAGAAAATCAAATTCTGCATAGGCGGAACCGATAATGCCTATCCTTCTATCTTTATTATTCTTTCCCCTAAAAAGATTTGCATAAGGATTGGATGCATTTCCAAGATTAGAACCTCGTGTTCCCGCAAAATTGCCTTTCAAGTCATATACTGGAACAATGGGCTGCATTCGATATGCCATAGAAATTGCATTGCCCTCGTCCTGGTTGGTAAATCCGTGCTTATCAATATATGAAAGCTGCAAGTTTTCACCCAACCTGATCTTGTTTTTTACTATGAAATTTGTATTTGCTCTCACTGAATACCTCTTATACCCCGTATAATCAATAATCCCGTCCTGGTTGAAATAGTTAAGGCCAAATAAATAATTACCTGTTTCGCTTCCTCCGGAGACGGATATGTTATGGTTTTGCATTGGTGCTTTGTTGGTTATTGCCTTCATCCAGTCAGTACCTGTTTTATTCGCGGGTACTATAAGGTAAGTCCCGGCGCCGTTAACATCATTCAAATCTAATTTGTATAAATCCGGATTAGCCGATGGATCACCCGCCTGTACACCGCTGGCCGTACCTGCTAAAATATATTCGGGTATGACTGGCGTTGATGTAGAAGTCTGGCCTCCATTATATTGTCCGAGATTAAAAGTAGTGTTCGTTTGACCTGGTATACCTTTTTGAAGTAACAGGAGATATTGGCCGTACTCCTGCGTATTTAAAAGATCGTATTGTTTGGTTAAAGATTGAACTCCATAGTATGCATCATAATTTATTTTCGCCTTTCCTTTGCCCTTTTTAGTTGTAATAATAATAACCCCATTAGCTGCGGCAGCACCATAAGCTGCGGCAGAAGACCCATCTTTCAACACCTGTAAAGATTCGATGTCATAGGGATTGATATCGGTGATCGAACCTACCCGGGCACCATCCACTACGTATAAAGGTTCGTTTTGGTTAAAGGTGGTAAAGCCCCTGATTCTAATAGAGGCGCCAGCACCTGGCACCCCAGATGTACCCACGGTAACACCCGATGCTTTGCCCTGCAATAGACTTTCCACATTTGAGCCAGGACTGGCAATCAAGTCTTTCGCGCTAACAACTGAAACAGCTCCAGTAATATCTTTTTTTCTTTGCGAGGTATAACCGGTAACCACAACTTCATTTAGAGTAGAGGTTGTTGACTTTAATGAAACAGATACGTTAGACCTTCCTGACACTGCAACTTCCTGAGGTTCAAAGCCCACAGAAGAAAATACAAGGCGTGAATTTGAGTTAGGGACGGTAATAGTGAAATTTCCCGAGCCATCGGTTTGAGTACCTGTGTTAGAGCCTCTTACAACAACTGTTGCCCCTGCCACGGGCAGCCCTGTGCCGGCATCAGTAATTTTTCCGGAGATAGATTTTTGTTGCGCAAAAATAATATTCGTAAACAATAGCATGGCTGCAAAATTGCAGCACAAAAAAAGTTTAAGTTTTAATCTCATAGCAAATCGTTTTAATTTTCGTGTAAATTAACAAAAAATTTACATAACGATAATATAAAACAAATATGTATAAAAATTTAGATGTTTTCTAATTATATAGCCTAAAAATTCAATTAATAGCTTTTATTTTACAATATTGCAGCATTTTATATAAAAGATTTAAGAGAACTTTTATATTAAAATTAAAGAGAGCGTTAAATTTACCATTTATCATAAACTTTATAAAGCATGGATGGTAAGCTGTTTTTAATTTAATTTAAGGGAAGTAAAAGCCTAACCTATCTATTTTTATTCGTCAAGAGAAAAAGCGCCTATATAGGTAATAATAACGAATACCTTTAACAAATCGCGCACCTGGAAGTAAGCTATAGCCTGATAGAAAAGATCGTTTGAAATAAAATCATTTGTCACAAAAATCTCTTTATAACCATCTTTATTAAAGTCTGCAGTGGAAACTGAATGCCCGTAGCCTTCTATCGTTATTCCCGCTTCTTTTGAAACATCAGTAAACACAGGATGTTTTAACTGCGGATTCCAGTCATTACGATAAAGTCTGCCGTGCTGGATGTGCTCCATTGGTAATCTTCGGGCGAAAAGTGGATGGGTTATCTTTTTTTCTTTTTTTAATATCTCGTTTACCACAAGGTACATGTCCGGTCTCCATCATTATCGTAATCGAAGAAGGCGGCC
>JALZAJ010000447.1 GCA_030948465.1 Bacteroidota bacterium | reverse complement strand
TAATATCGACCCTTAATTATTTGGAATTGAAGAAGATAAGAAATCTAATACGTATGAATGAAAAAGAGTTAGAAGAAGCCAAATCTGCTGAACGTCAAATCTTTTTAATTCAAACACACAATCATTTGAAAAATATGGAAATAAAAATTACAAATGAAATGGGCATGGTCATATTAAAATAAATACGGGCCAAAACGTTATTTTAATTAATGACGCTTCGGCCCGTAAAGCATTATGAGATTAAAAACAATAAATTAAAAATGTACCGTTTCCACGATTTTTCTTCCCGCAGCAGCTTTCAATCTTAAGGCGGTTGAAGTTCCAGAATTCGAAACACTTTCGAGGCAATCCATTTTTGTAAACCGGAGAGCGCTCCAGACATAGTCTAAACCTACTTTTTCGCCGGACTCAAAGCCCTGACTGGTAAGAAACTCCCACGTACAATCCCTGTTTAGATCACTGGTGATCTTAGATGTAGCTTTCGGATAGGCGATCCAAAGTTTACTATCAGCGTGCAATGCTGGGCATACTTCGGCAAGAATTTTATGCAATTGTTTTGAATTCAAAGCAAAAACAAGAGCAAAATCAATTTTCCGGGTTTTTAAAAGTGGAGTAACATTTTTAGAGAATGAAAGTTTCGAAAATTGCTTTTCGATTGTTGAGGGGAGACCTTGAATTAAGAGATTTTTTTCATCCTCTAATTGCAATTTTTCAAACAATGTTTGAGACATAAGTGAAGCAATATTTTAAGATTAAAAAATGAGTCCATAAAACACCGCACTCCTCGTAATCATTGGGGATGGAAATTAGAAATCGTAAAGACTGCGGCAAGACAGTTGCGAAATTACGGTAAATTTGGTTAACAACAAAACCCTGCTGAATATCAGGGTTTCAAGAGAGATAGTTTTTTAAAATCTATTTTACAGGAGTATAGTATTTAAGTGCTTCGGGCATATAACTCTGTATTTTCTCGATTCTTTTTGAATCCAATGGGTGATCGCTTAAAATTTCGGGAGTTTTCGCTCCTGAATTTAAATTAGCCATTCTTGTCCAGAAAGGAATTGCTTCGCGGGGATTATATCCGGCCATTGCCGCAAAAATAAGCCCGTAATGGTCGGCTTCATATTCCTGGTTTCTGGAGTTAGGCAGTAATACGCCTATTTGAGCGCCTGGTGCATATATGCTTTTGAAAATATTATTTGCCTGGGCATTTCCTGAAGTGAATATGTCGCCGGTAAGGCCAATTCCTTGTGCAACTAGCGCCTGGCTCATTCTTTCCTGCCCATGATGTGCAACGGCATGGGTAATTTCGTGTCCCATTACTATAGCTAAAGCTGCTTCATTTTGCGCAACGGGTAACAGGCCGGTATAAACGACAACTTTGCCACCTGGCATACACCATGCATTTACTTCCTTATTATCAATAAGATTAAATTCCCAATTATATCCTTCTAATTCGCTCGATAAACCTTTTTGGCTGTAGTATTTTGTAATGGCTGCAGCAATACGGCTTCCCACGCGTTTTACCATTTCAGCATCCTTGCTGGTGGAGCTACTTACGACAGGATTAGAGGCAAGGAAAGATCTGTATTGAGTAACCGCCTCCTGTTGTAAAGCAGATTCAGAAACAAGAGATAGCTGCTTTCGTCCGGTAATTGCGTTGGTAGTACACCCAGTTATTAAAATTGTAAAACTTATAAAAAGTATAAATAGATTTTTCATTGTCTGAATTTTATGATACACTAATTTAATTTGGTACTATGATAAACAATTGACGTACCAAGTTTAAAATTGATTATGTGAAGGATATGAAAAAAATGTTTAAAAAAGAAAGGGTGAAAATAGCAACGATAGTCAAATTTGTTTTCTGCGTGATTTTTTTCTATCACGGTATTTTAGGATTGGAACACGGCTTTCGCTACCATTTAAAAGACGGCTTATATTTTTTTGATGCGTAAGGATAACAAGAGCAGCAACCGCAACTGCAAAGACGCGATAAAAAACTTCTTTTTCATTGTATATCCACAGCACACAAATCGGTAAGGCAACGCCCGCTAAAATAGAAGAAAGGGAAACATACCTGGTTAGAAATAAAACTAATAAGAAAACACCAACACAACTAACGGCTACAATAGGCTGCATAGCTAATAGCATTCCAAACAAGGTCGCCACGCCCTTTCCACCTCTGAACTGGGCCCAAACCGGGTAAATGTGCCCTGCTACAGCCGCTAATCCCAGTCCTATCATGAGATTTGTGCGGTCAAGTTCATTGGTAAGATAATAAGGTAAAAGATTATAAAGAGCCACGGCAAAAATTCCTTTGAGCATATCACCGATCATTACGATAGTTCCGAATTTCGCACCCAAAACCCTGAATGTGTTGGTCGCCCCCATATTTCCACTGCCATATTCGCGGATATCAATATCAAAAAAAGACTTGCTGATAATAAGCGCCGTTGGTATGGAACCAATAAGATAAGCTGTTATAATTAAAAGGAATTCTTTCATAATTTAACTATCAGGGCAAGAGACAAATATAAGATAAAATTGACGCCGCTCATTTTTAATTTTCACAAAAATTACTGCTTTTTAATTAGGGATATTGATTTCCACTCATTTCTTTTTACAACTTCTTTTTTAGTAAATCCTAACGTTTCAAAACAGGCAAAAATTGCATTTTCATCTTCAGAAAGGAAGCCACTCATTAGTAACATACCTCCTTTTGTCATTAACCTTGAAATATCATTTGCATTTCCCGTCAATACATTTAAATTAATATTTGCCAAAACAATATCTACCGGTTCAATATTTTCCAGGGTATGCTTTTTTTGAATTGTTATTCGCCTGCAATTATTGGCCTTTATATTCTCTTTCACATTATTAATACTCCATTGATCCTTGTCAATAGCCATCACTTTTAATGCACCCAGTTTTTCAGCAAGGATTGCCAGTACTCCTGTACCGGTTCCAAAATCCAGTATCGTTTTATTTTGAAAATTTATTTTCCCCATTTGCTCAATCATCAAATAAGTTGTGGCATGATGACCGGTTCCAAAACTCATCTTAGGTGTGATGATAATCTCATGATTTACATTTTGTAATGGCTGATGAAACGAAGCTCTTATTCCCACAAAATGATTGACATAAACAGGCTGCAATTCACTTTCCCACTCTTCATTCCAATTTCTGTTTTTAATAATGGTTTTTGTATAATGGCGATCCGATAGAATTTTCTTCAATTTTTTTTCATCAAAATTCACCTGAGCTATATAGGCTATTAAAGCATTCCGATTTAGCTTTTTAAACGTCCATGATTCGATTAAAGAGCTCTCCTGCTCGAAAGCGTAGAAATTAATGTCTGATAGTTCAGCCATTAGAATCTCCGCCGTTTCAAGTGAGGCAACTTCAATTTCTATTTTAATATAATTGTCCATAAAAAAAAGCCTGCAGATATCTACAAGCTTTCATATTAAATTTATAAACTGAATTAAAGTTTCATGTGATCGTCATAATTAATGTTTATCTGATCGTTGCTGTGGTGCCGCATTGCTCGGCTCAGGCTTTGGTATTAATGCCTTACGGCTCAGTTTAAATTTGCCGGACTTTGGATCAACCCCTACAAGTTTTACTTTTACTTTATCGCCCTCATTCAATACACCTTCCATGCTTTCCAGCCTTTTCCACATAATCTCCGATATATGAAGAAGTCCCTGCTTACCCGGTAAGAATTCAACAAAAGCGCCAAATTCTTTAATTCCTCTGACGGTACCTTCATAAACATCGCCAACCTCAGGTACTGATACAATACTTTTTATCCAGGTAACTGCCTGGTCAAGGCTTTCTTTATTCGCAGAGAATATACTTACTTCGCCGGTTTTGCCCACTTCCGTTATGTTAACAGTAGCCCCTGTGGTTTTTTGTATTTCCTGGATAATCTTTCCGCCCGGTCCAATTACAGCACCTATAAATTCAGAATCAATTATCAGCTTTTCCATCCTTGGCGCATGAGGTTTTACATCGCTTCTATGTTCAGGAATACAATTATACATCGCATCCAATATATGTAATCTTCCTCTTTTTGCCTGATCAAGCGCCTTTCTCATAATATCCATACTCAAGCCATCCACCTTAATATCCATTTGTACACCACAAATCCCTTTTTTAGTGCCGGTAACTTTAAAATCCATGTCTCCCAGATGGTCTTCATCTCCAAGAATATCTGAGAGCACGGCGAATTTTCCTTCCTTCGAAATAAGCCCCATAGCAATGCCACTTACATGCTCTTTAAATGGAACTCCTGCATCCATAAGCGCCAGCGAACCGGCACATACCGTAGCCATAGATGAAGAACCATTGCTTTCAAGTATGTCACTTACGATCCTCACGGTATAGGGATAATCGCTTCCAGGCATAATTTGCTTCAAAGACCTCATGGCAAGATTGCCATGGCCAACTTCCCGGCGTCCAACTCCTCTCATCATTTTCACTTCACCTGTTGAAAAGGGAGGAAAGTTATAATGCAAAATGAATTTAGAATAATCGCTGGTGGCAGCACTTTCAACAAGAAGTTCATCCAGAGGCGTACCCAAAGTAACGGTTGTTAACGATTGCGTTTCTCCTCTTGTAAAAAGAGCAGAGCCATGTGGAGATGGGAGATAATCTACTTCCATAGTAAGAGGCCGTATTTCTTCAACTCCTCTTCCGTCAAGGCGTTTACCATCATTAAGTATCATGTCTCTCACCACATTATATTGAAGCTCTCCAAAATAATATTTTATCAATGGCTTGTCTTCTTCGGGAAGATCTTCTCCAAAAAATTCTTCTATTTCAGTTGCTATATTAGTAAAGGCGTCTGTTCTTTCATTTTTTGCGGATGCAGCAGAAGCGATCGCATATAGTTTGTCTTTTGCAAAAGCAATTATTTTTTGATTAAGCTCCTCATTACGGTAAGGCTTTGTGAAATCGCGTTTTTCCTTAGCACCGCATTTTTCTCTAAGTTCCTGTTGAGCCTTCACCTGTATCTTAATAGCATTATGTGCAAGTTCAATAGCCTTTACCAAATCTTCCTCCTGGCATTCTTTGGATTGCCCTTCCACCATCATAATATTTCTTTCCGTTGCAGCTATTATAAAATCCATTTCCGCTTCTGCAAGCTGCGACCTGCCTGGATTTACAATCATCTCGCCATTAACTTTTCCAATTCTGACTTCTGAAATTATTTCCTGGATCGGAACATCAGATACAGCTAATGCTGCAGAGGCGGCCAAACAGGCCATTGCATCAGGCATCACTTCGGGATCACTGGAAATTAAGGAAACCAATACCTGCACTTCACATAAATAATCTTCAGGAAAAAGTGGTCTTAAAGCGCGATCTATAAGTCTTGAAGTTAATATTTCATAGTCATTGAGGCGAGCCTCTCTTTTAAAAAAAGATCCTGGAATACGGCCTGCAGATGCGAATTTTTCCTGATAATCAACAGTCAGCGGGAAAAAAGATTGCCCTTCACGAGGCTCTTTGTTGGCAACCACCGTGGCAAGTATAACGCAATCGCCTAACCGCACAGTAACAGCACCATCAGCCTGGCGGGCCAGCTTACCGGTTTCAATGGTAACCATTCGGCCTTCACCTATATCAAAAGTTACAGAGATGGGATTTGGAGTCATATTATATGTTCGTATTATTAGTAAAAAAAGTATTCCCAACCGTAAGTATCAGTTGGGAATAGCTAAGAGATATCATTTATAAAAATTATTTACGGAGTCCTAATTTTTCAATTAACGCACGATAACCGGTAAGATCATGCTTGCTGAGATAAGTTAACAGGCTTTTTCTTTTACCAACCATTTGCATTAAACCACGCTGTGTGCTAAAATCTTTCTTGTTGTCTTTAAGATGGTCAGATATATGATTAATATTTTCTGTAAGTAAAGCAACCTGTGCTTCGATGGAGCCTGTATTTTCGGCTTTTCCGCCAAATTCGGCGAATGCTTTCGCCTTTTTTTCCGATGTTAAATAAGACATTTTATTGAATAAATTTATTAATTGGCTGCGAAGGTAATAATTAAATTTTAATTATTGACCCGCGTTTGTTTTCAAATCTGTAAAAATAAAGCTATAGAGAACCATGAATATGAAGCTATTTTCTGAACGATCTAAAGTTTAATGCATATAAGGCGATAAACACTAATCCAAAAAAGCTTGTAAATGCGGAAATTCCAACCGCAATTAAATTATTCCCGTACAGATAAAATGGAACAATGATGCCGATGATTACGCCAATAATATATAAATAGAAACCAGTGCGCCGCAATTGCCACATTAAAATGGCACCGACAAGTGTAAAGAGAGCGGAGACAATACCACCCAATGCATTTTTACGGATATTATCTTCAGTAAACATTTTTGAAAACGAGACGATCATTTTATCACCGAAAGGGGAATGCCTTTTTCTGCCTGTTCTGTATATAGCTGAATCATTTTTAT
This sequence comes from Bacteroidota bacterium, assembly GCA_030948465.1. GTDB lineage: Bacteria > Bacteroidota > Bacteroidia > Chitinophagales > Chitinophagaceae > Ginsengibacter. The sequence goes on along the minus strand of JALZAJ010000447.1, from coordinate 4,689 downwards.
TTAAAGAATCCGGTATTGTTTCCGTTCTGGAATAAGATATCATTTTTACAGATTTTGAAGCGGTTGTATAAGCCCAAACGTTACTTAATATTGCCCAACTGCTTCCGATAAAAGTGAGAATGCACAACACATTTAAGAGTGTTGGCCTTGATAATGGTTCTTGTTCAAACTCAGATAATTTCGATTCCATACTTAATTATTTTTGGGTGAACAATATTACACTTTCAGAGAATATTTTCACAATTTAACGGTTCAAAAAAGCATTGTTGACAAGCTAAATGAAATTATTCCGTTTATATTTGAAACTATAAATGACTATCTGCTTAACTGTAACCAACGATCTCACTTATGATCAGCGAATGATACGAATTTGCTCATCGCTCGCAAATGCCGGTCATAACGTGGAACTTACGGGCAGGAAGTTGAAAAGTTCTTTGCCTTTAGCCCCACGTTCATTTCAGCAAAAGAGACTAACCTGCTTTTTTGAAAAAGGAAAGTTGTTCTATGCAGAATATAATATGCGCCTGTTTTTTTATTTATTATTTAAAAAAGCCGATTGCCTGTGCGCTATCGATCTTGATACGATTTTACCGGTTCTTTTTTGTTCCAAAATAAAAAAGATAAAAAGAGTGTATGATGCCCACGAGCTTTTTTGCGAAATGAAAGAAATTGTGACCCGCCCGAAAATATATTCCGTTTGGAAAAAAATTGAAGAATTCTCTGTGCCTAAGTTCGAATACGGATACACCGTAAATCGCCCCATCGCCCGCGAATTTAAAAAAATGTATGGCGTCGATTATGCCATTATCAGGAGCATCGCGCTGAAGCAGGAATATGAGCCAATAAATAAAACCGAAGAGTTCATATTATACCAGGGCGCCGTGAATGAGGGCAGAAGTTTTGAAACATTAATTCCCGCAATGCAACGGGTAAATGCACAACTGGTAATAGTGGGTGACGGCAATTTTTATGACCAGGCAAAAGCCCTGGTGAAAGAAAATATTTTAGATGACAAGATTATTTTTAAAGGAAAAATGGAACCTGGTGTTTTGAATAATTTTACGAAAGAAGCCAGTATAGGAATCACTCTTTTCGATGATATGGGCCTTAGTAATTATTATTCGCTGGCAAATAGATTTTTCGATTATATACAGGCAGCAATTCCGCAGCTCTGCGTAAATTATCCGGCTTATGAAGAAATAAACAATGAGTTTGAAGTTGCTGTTTTAATTGATGATCTGTCTTCAGCGAATATTGCGGCTAACTTAAACCGGTTGCTCGAAGACAAAGATCTGTATGATCGGCTTCAACAAAATTGCCTTGAGGCAAGGGAAGTTTACAATTGGCAAAATGAAGAAAAAAAACTAATTGAGTTTTACAAAAAATTATTTGAGCCCGGTGTTTCAACATAGAAAAACAAAATAATAAGTTCTTACCATCAACAAGAGATCGCTACATATTGTTTGTCATGATGTTCCTTACCCTCCGGATTATGGCGGCGTCTTTGACTTGTTTTTCAAAATAAAATCTTTATATGAAAAGGGAGTTATCATTCATCTGCACTGCTTTGAATACGGAAGAGACAAACAAGCAGAACTAAACAAATATTGCAGCTCAGTAACCTACTACAAAAGAAAGAGCTTCCTGCAAAGTTTATCACTTCGGCTACCGTACATCGTTAGCTCAAGAGCGGAGCCGATGTTGCTTAAAAATCTTTTAAAGGATGACCATCCTGTTTTATTAGAAGGCATTCACTGTACTTATTTTTTATTTAAAAACAAGTTAAGAAATAAAAAAGTTACCGTACGGTTACACAATGTGGAATATAAATATTATAGAGAACTAGCTAATACAACAAGCAATATTATAAAAAAAATATACCTCTTTACTGAAAGCCGGTTATTAAAAAAATATGAAAAGCTTATTGCGAATAAGGCGCTGTTTCTTGCAGTAAGTGAAAAAGATAAAAGCACCTATATTCAGGATTTTAAAGCTTTGGCTATTAAATATTTGCCGGTGTTTTTGCTCTATCCCGAAGTAGCGATAGAACCGGGAAGCGGCACTTTTTGTTTATATCAGGGAAACCTGTCAGTGCCCGAAAATGAAAAGGCCGCTTTGTGGCTCCTTCAAAATGTTTTCGATACTTTAAAAATCCCATTTGTAATTGCAGGAAAAAAACCATCTAATTACTTAGCCAAATTAGTTAACAGCAATAAAAATGTTTGCCTCGTAGATGATCCGTCGCAGAAGGAAATGGATGAACTTATAAAAAAAGCTCACGTTCATCTATTGCCATCTTTCAACAAAACCGGTATTAAAATAAAATTATTAAATGCGCTCTTTAATGGAAGATTTGTGATAACAAATAATGCGGGAATTGAAGGAACTGCTGTAGCTCATATATGCGAAATAGCAAATTTGCCTGCTGAATATAAAGAAGCAATAAGCCGTTTATTTAAGGAAAAATTTACCGAAGCGAATATTGTAAATAGGAAGAAAACATTGCATGGCATTTATAATAACGACGAAAATGTGCAGCAGCTTATGCAATGGATATGGTAGCGTTGTCGAGCACTTTGCCTCTTTCGGTTTTAATAGTGCGTGCCGGAAATTTATTAATAACAGGATAATCATGGGTTGCCATCACGATGGTAGTTCCGTAGTCCCGGCTTATGTGAAAAAGTAGTTGCATTATTTCATCAGACGTTTCCGGATCAAGGTTCCCGGTAGGTTCGTCGGCAAGAATAAGCTTTGGTGAATTTAAGAGCGCCCTGGCAATGTCAACCCGTTGTTGCTCGCCACCACTAAGCTCAAACGGCATCTTGAATCCCTTGGTTTTTAAACCCACTTTATCAAGAACGTCAGCAATTTTTTCATCCATTAATTTATCATCTTTCCAGCCGGTAGCTTTCAAAACAAATTTTAAATTTTCATTTACATTCCTGTCAGTAAGCAATTGAAAATCCTGGAAAACAACGCCAAGATTTCTGCGGAGGTAAGGCACTTTTTTCCAATCGAGGGATGGAAGATCATACCCAACTACATTCCCTTCTCCTTCCCTAAGACCCAGGTCACCATACAATGTCTTAAGCAAACTGGACTTGCCGGTTCCTGTTTTTCCAACGAGATAAACGAACTCGCCCCTGTTTACAACGATGTTTACATTTCCGAGAATAAGAGAGTCTCCCTGGTAAATATTTGCGTTACGTAATTCTAATATTTTTTCTGCCATAATTAATAATACTTATACAATTAATTTTCTTCTTTATCCAGTCAATTTTCACTGATTTGCAAAGTTAGTTTTATAATTCTTTTTCTTTCAAAGAAATAATACCCAACTGTTAAAAAATATTTTTCTAATAAAACTAAAACTATAGTTGTTAAACTAAATAATTAGTTTAAATTTGTTTTCAAGATAAAAAATTCACATTAACAAATGAAGACATTAACAAGGGCGGAAGAACAAATCATGCAGGTGATATGGAAACTCGATAAAGCTTTTTTACGCGAGATTATCGCCGAACTTCCCAATCCGAAACCACACCAAAATACGGTCGCGACTATTTTAAAAATTCTTGTTGAAAAAAATTTTGCAGGCGTCAATGTTTATGGAAGAAGCCATCAATATTATTCGCTGGTAAATAAAGATGCCTACTCAAAAGGAAGCATGAAATCGCTGGTAAAAAAATATTTTGAAGGATCCTTCACCAATGCAGTATCATCAATGGTAAAAGAAAATAATATTAGTATCGAAGATCTTGAACTGCTTTTAAAACAATTAAAAAAAGAAAATAAATAGTAATCATGATAGCTCTTGCCTGGTATCTGTTGAAAGTAATTTTATGCTCCGGAATTTTGTGCGGATATTATTTTATAGCGCTGCGCAATAAAATTTTCCATCGCTGGAACCGGTTTTATTTACTCGCTTCTGTTCTTATTGCCTTGTCAGTTCCACTAATGAAAATAAATATTTTTCAAAAGACGAATGCTGAAAAAGGAACCGTAGTAAAAATTTTACAAACGATAAATTATGGCGATGAAATTATCATTGAATATGGAAAAAACAAGGGCATTCAATTTAACCCGGCAAATATTATAATAGGAGCATACCTATTAATCACCTTTGTATTTCTTTCCATTTTTATTATCGCCTTACATCGAATATTCCGGTTGAAAAAGAAATATCCTGAAACAAAGCTTGCGGGAATAAATTTTGTCTCCACCGATGCAAGAGGAACTCCTTTTTCGTTTTTCAATTTTATTTTCTGGAACAACGCAATCGACCTTGATTCCAAACAAGGACACCAGATTTTTAATCATGAAATAGCGCATGTAAAAGAGAAGCATTCCTATGATAAAATCTTCATGAACCTGTTGCTTATTTTTTTCTGGATCAATCCTTTCTTCTGGCTTATACAAAAAGAACTAAGTATGATCCATGAATTTATTGCGGACAAAGAAGCGCTTGAAGACAATGATATAAATGCTTTTGCCGAAATGATATTGCAAACGGTCTATCCCGGAAAAAAATTTCCAATCACCAATAACTTTTTTCACTCACCATTAAAACGGAGGTTAACCATGTTTATAAAAAATAAAAATCCGAAAGTAAATTATGCAAGCAGGCTGTTTGTATTGCCATTAGCCGCCATTGTATTTTTAGCCTTTACCTTAAAAATGAAAACGATT
>JALZAJ010000424.1 GCA_030948465.1 Bacteroidota bacterium | reverse complement strand
GTCAGGTCAGGGTTTGGTGCATTAGTGGGCCCGTAACCCTGCACAAAAACTTTACTGGAATTATCTCCTCCTTCGCCTCCTAACACATAGCCACGATTAACCGTACCCGCTATCTGAGACAAGTAAGGAAAGTCTGACTGTATTCTTTCGTTGCCCAATTGCCCCCAGCTTCCACGGAATTTTAAATCACTTACATTTTTCAGGTTAAGGTCTTTAAAGAATTTTTCGTTGGAGACTCTCCATCCCAGCCCCACCGAAGCAAATGTACCCCAGCGCTTGCCCGGAGCAAAGCGATACGAGCCATCGCGCCTGATGCTTGCCTGTAACAAATAGCGATCATCATAGTTATAATTGACACGCCCTACATAAGATGCATAAGCTCTGCGATATGCGCTGCCACCGTTGTTCCTGTCAAGTGTTTGTGCATCTAATACCTGTAAGTATGGGTCGTTGGAAATTCCTGTAGATGCGCTTGCACCAAAATAATTTGACGTTTCTTCTTCCGCTACGGTGCCTGCTGTAAACCCAACGGTATGATTTCCAAATGATTTATTATAAGAAAGGAAATTATTAAATGTCCAGTGAAAGTATTTACTGAAATTATCGTTTACACCGGTTTTATTAGAGTACTCGCGTGAGCCTAATGTGAAGATGGGAGAGAAGGAATGATAATCATTATCAATTCTTTCAAAACCTATTGTTGAAGTAAATTTTAACCCGTCTAGCTGGTGAACAATTTTTCCAAGATCAATGATCCCCTGTGCATTTCCATAGAGGCTTAACCAATGATTGGTACCGTTGTTTCGCATGGTGCCGGCGACAGGATTGTTTAAAATATTTAGTGCCTGCGGCACATCAAAATATTGATCCAGTTCCCTATTCGCCGGGTCAAGCGCATCAATCTCTGTCTGTGTTTTATATATGGGAACAATGGCTGGAATATTTCTCGCTTGCCCATACACGTTATTGTTGTGCCTTTTCTCGTTGGAAACGGCAAGGTCTTCACTAAACTTAAACCATTCGAATATTTTATTGGTGCTGTTAAGCCTTGCTGTGAATCTTTCATTATCGGATCTTAGCATTGTTCCCAATACTTTTGAATAATTTACGCTTGTATAGTAAGTGTGATCTTCATTACCACCTCTTATGCCGAGATTATAGTTTTGCGTTTTACCGGTGCGGGTAACTGCATCAACCCAATCAGTATTATAGCCTTTGTCGTATAGGTCCTGCAGTGGGCCATTCTGTCCCTTGAGTGTTACATAATCAAAAAATTCTTTTGCATCCGCCATCCTGCGTACTCTGCCGTTCTGGGCTGTTCCATAATAAGCATCTAAACTGATTTGTCTTTTGCCACTGCGCCCTTTTTTTGTAGTTATATATACAACGCCATTGGCAGCACGATTTCCATAAATGGCTGCGGCGGCTGCATCTTTAAAAACTTGTATCGTCTCAATATCCTGGGGGTTCAGAAAATTTAATCCATTGTTTACGGGAATACCATCCACTACATACAATGGATTATTATTTCCAAACGTGCCAAGGCCTCTTATGCGCACTTTACCATTATTGCCTGGCTCACCGCCATCGCTTGTTACCGTGAGGCCCGCCACCTGTCCCTGCAAAAGCGCTTCAGTATTTTGTACCGGCATGCCTTCTAACTTTTTACCGCTCACTGAGCTTATCGCGGATGTAAGATCTGTTTTCTTTTGTGTTCCATACCCTATCACCACTACATCCGTTAAGCTGTTATCAGATTTAGCCAGGGAAATATTTATAATGGATGAATTTACTTTTACTTCCTTATCAGCATAACCGACATTGCTGATAACAAGCGTTGCCCCTTTATTCGCCATTAAAGAAAAATCACCATTCTCGTTGGTGGAAGTGCCGGCGGATCCTCCCCTTACCTGGACTGAAGCGCCCACTAACGGAGTATTATCAGCGGCGGTAACTTTACCGCTCACGTTTTGCTGAGCAAATGAAGAGTTACTAAAAGACAACAATAGTATTGTGCTTAATACTATAAAAGGAAAATTAAAAAATAGTGGTTTTTTTTGTGACATAACAAGCAGATTTTTTTTGACAAATAAGAAGAAAATGAAAATCGTAAGGCTTCGATTATTTCGATAAACCATGCACAAAGTAGAAAGTAAAATTTATGGAACCGTCCTGCTCCGTCTTGTCCATTAGAGAAATTTTTCTAAAAAAATAAAATTGGATATGAAAAATTATTTTAAAAAATATTTTTGAAGAAGACAATTCCAATAAATCATAAAAGGAATTCTTTACTGTAGTTTTGGGATGTGTTCCAATGAATTAAAACTACCTACAATGAGTTCCTCAGCGTCAACTTAAAAGGCACTTCACAATGTTTTCTTTCATTATTCAAAACCATGTCTGCAACCATTTCTCCCATCTTTTTAAAATCGGTCGAGATGGTGGTAATGCCATTGAGTATATAAGGTTTCCATGGTGTTTCATTGTAAGAAATAATGCCGATATCATTGCCCACTTTTAAATTTGTTCCCTGGATTTTTCCTAATAAAATTACCAGGTCATCTTCCATAAGATTGATGAACACTTCACCTGCGCTCACACTTTCCTCTTCTATGTTCCGAATCACTTTATGGTTGAAAGCATATTCACTGCAAAAAGATTTAAAGCCTTTTAAAATTTCTTCCGGATGATAAGTGTATTCGGGAAAAACGATTTTTATTGTTTGGTATTTGCTTAACTGTGCCAGCGCCTCTTTCAAGGCATTGTAAATATCCTGCTCAAAATTTTCATACACAGCGCCATACTCCCTGTTGATGCCCGGTATTAGTTTGTCCAATAAAATTAATTGTCCGCTATTGATTTCATTAATGATATCATTGGCATTATCGCCGCCTTCGAGGAAGTGAGGGATGATGACATAATGGGTATAATCTTTTTTTCTTTTTTGCAATAACTTTTTAAAAAGAGAAAAATTATTATTGTAAATAAAAAAATCAATGGCGGCATGCTCCCCCAATTTCGAAACAAAAGAATCGTAGATTATTTTTTTATGCGCACTTAATTTATTGAACAATAAAAAAACTTTTGTGTCTTGCTTGAAATCTACATTGTCAATAAAATATCCTTTCCCGGGAACGGAGCCAATTACTCCTAAAGCTTTTAAATGCCTCAATGCTTTTTCGGCAGTATCCCTTGAAATTTCCAGTTCATAACTAAGATCGTTAATGGAAGGAAGCAAATAATCTTTTCCGATTTCTCCCAGCTCCACAGCACGCAATACGGAATTGGCAAGCTGCAAATATTTTGGAGTAATAGATTGCTCGTTTATCTTTATTACGCGGTATATATTTTCGGAATTCATTCTGCGAATTGTGTAAGAATAAAAAATAAATATAACTACAATTTCAAACTAAT
>JALZAJ010000415.1 GCA_030948465.1 Bacteroidota bacterium | reverse complement strand
AAACCAGTATTCTCCATGAGAATGGAACAATATCTCTTGCACGGACTGAACCTGGAACCGCGAGCTCAGAATTTTTTATTTGCATAGGCAATCAGCCGGCCTATAATTATGGAGGCGCTGCAAACCCTGATGGGCAAGGCTTTGCAGCTTTTGGCAAAGTGATAAAGGGAATGGATGTTGTGAAACAAATACATGATCAACCCGATAACAACACCAGCTTTACCCCGCCAATAGAGATCATGAACATTGTGCGATTGTAAAATTGACGATGAAATTACTGCAACAGGAAAGTCTATTTTAAGTTTGCTTTTGTTGTCTAAAAAAATAGGATAACAACTTGTTATCCTATTAAAATTACTGTATCAATTTTAATTTTAAAAAGGTATTTCAAAGGGGATTTTCTTTGGGGGAAGACATTGGCGATCATTGCAAGCCATGTATTCGATGCTGCCGGTTATTTTTTTATTTCCTGGCAATAACTTCACCAGTTGAACAAAATCTACTTTGTTCTCAAAGAACTTTTGATTCACATTAAATTCTTTTTCAAACGTTGTTTTTAATTTGCCGGTTTCTTTTACCTGGCCTACTTTAACTGCATTATTAAAAGATATCGTGGTGGCTAATGCACCACCTTCGGGATTACTAATTGAATAAATATGCCACTTAGGATCAACCGAAGTTTTTATGTGCACTTCATATTGGTTGTTTCCTTTTTTTACCGTGGCATAAGAGAAGGTAACAGGATTAAGAATCTGGCTAAAGGAATATTGGATTATAACAGCGAGGACCAGAGTAAAAGTAATTTTCTTCATGAACTATCTTTTTCACAAAATTACGAAATTACAGGTCTGTTCATGAACATAAAACCGGCTACAGAAAGGGATTTAACGTTAGTTTATAGAAAAAATGGCGGAGAATATTTTTTTTCCATCTGTATTTCCGAGGGCTTCGCTGCATGCTCTTTCGGGGTGAGGCATCATTCCAAAAACATTTCTTTCTTTATTGCAAATTCCGGCAATATTATTAGTTGATCCGTTCGGCGAATAATCATCGTGAATGTGTCCATCCGCATTACAATAGCTATAGATAACCTGGTTGTTGCGTTTCATTTCATCAAGCACTTCAGGTTGTGCAACAAACCGTCCCTCTCCGTGCGCCACCGGAATTTTATATACATTTTTCGCCCCATCATTTGTACTGTCCGTGATGTAAATATTCTTACAAACGAATTGCATATTTGCATTTCTTAAAAGTACGCCCGGCAATAAACCGCTTTCGCAAAGTATTTGAAAACCATTGCATATACCCAGCACTTTTCCGCCATCATTTGCAAAGTTGATCACACTTTGCATCATGGGGCTGAACCGGGCAATGGCGCCGCACCGGAGATAATCGCCATAACTAAAACCGCCCGGCAAGACAATGCAATCATCGCTGCTAAACATAGAAAGATCCTTGTCTTTATGCCATAAAGAAATTACTTCAAAATGCATATCATTTTGAAGCGCATTCACCAGGTCTCTGTCACAATTAGAGCCCGGGAAAACAACTACACCAAATTTCATATTTAGTTTATTAATTATAATTAAGCAAAGATAAATTACCCATAGTTTATGTTTTTACATAATTGATATAAATAACAAAGGCTATCATGATCCAGTGCATTGTGGCGGGTATCCATTTCTTTTCAGGATAAAAAAATGCACAGGCAATAAAAGCAGAAGCAGGAACTGTGGCTAAAAACCAATATTCAAAATTGTACGTGATGCTTATGAAAGGAACAAAGAGAGCGACAATTAAATAAAGAGTCATAAGCCCCCAGCTTTTGCGCACCTGCACTACCTGTCTCCTGGAATTTAACTGAACGAAAAAAGCTCCCGTTACTATGCAAATTATCATTAATCCAAGACCAACATATTCTGTATTATTCTGAACAAATAAGGGATAATCTATTTGCATGCCTGGCACCTGGAAACTGTATAGTTTGTCGGTTAAAAATAACCAGGCAAACAAAAAGTACCATGGTACGAGAATGCCTAAAACCGGGATCAACCATTCCGCGATCCTGGGAGGGCGGGTGAGCAGCAAACCGAAAATAATAAGAATAGCAAAAGCAAGAGAAGGGAAATAAAAGAAAGTACTTACGCCTATAGCCAATCCTATATTGAACAAGGTAGATTTTACCTGTTGATTATTATATAATGTGCTCATTTGAGCCCACACCCAAATGATAAAAGTGTTTATAACCATTGGGGCGCTTAACACGTTCCATTCAATAAAAAAAGAAGTGATTAATAAATAACTCATGCCGGGTAAATAATTTGGCTTTTGCATGAGCCTTCGGTTATTCAGAAGCCGGTTAAAATTTACTGCCTGCGTGTATAACAAAATATACATGATCAAAGAATAGCTAACAGGAAATTTATCTAATGATGGCTTGAGCAGGGCCATGATCTCATTGAATAGAAAGCCGTCCGATTTTTGAATGACAGGAACCTGCGGGGAAATGAACCATGGAAGCTTTAAAAGCAAACCATAAATAAAAAGAACAAAAGTATTAAATGGATTATTCGCCCTGAAAATACCGGTCACTGGCAGAGTTAATTTGAAAACTCAAAAGTAAAAAATTAAAGCCGGAATGTTTTTAATTTTATACAACACCCATTAGAATTGAACGGGTTTTAAAACTCAATTTTTGCAAAGCAGATATAATTCCGGTAGGAGCAAGGCACAATGATTTGTGTAGAACTTACCTGTTTTGCGTATCGCGGCATAAATTCATAACCCCTGTCCAGGCTATGTAACGGAGGATACCGGGTTACCTTTCCATCCGGAGAAATACTTTGATCGTTTATCAGTTGGGTTCTTCTTTCAAGTTCATTAAAAAGGAAATGCAGCTCGCCGCCGGTAATCATTGTATTGTAAGAAAGAAAGTTATCAGTATTATCATCGAACTGTGACTTATGAACTACATTACTCCAGATTAATTTTCCTTTATTATCCAGATTGAGCACCACGATATTATCGTAGTAATATCTTACCTGCGAATTATTATAAAAGCCGCGGTATCCTGAACCATACCAGTAGGTGGATGGTGAGTAGAAGTAGTAAGGATTATAATAAGAAGAATAAAAAGGCGAACCGTACAGGTAGTCGAAACGGTTAAATGGGTTGCCACGCGATTGGGTTGAATGATCTTCTGCGGCTAAAATAAAACCACCATCGTTTTTAAGAATTACATCTTTTATAAAAAAGTTGTTGAATGCATATTTTAAGCCGCCTTCCGTTTTGGCAAGAGCCCGGATCGTATCGTTTAATTCCGCAAAATTTTCTGAGATTAATTCATCGGGCCTTTCATTCCAAACAGCCGTATAAAGCCCTTCCACGTTTCCGCGCTTTTTATAATAGTATAGCGAATTGATAAGATAATGATGGTTTACATTATCCACTTTTAGTTTTATTTCATCAAGATACCGGCCGGAAAGATTTAATTTCTTTGAGTCAAAAGCATCTGATTCCGGCGCTTTCGTTATCAGGTAAGCATCCTCCAGGTAATCTTTCGAACTGGACTTAGTGGCTTTGGCAAAAACAAAATTTCCATCATTATCTACAAAAAAATCACTGAAAACATCTCTATGCTCGTCATAAGAGGTTTCTATTCTCGACTTATGTAAAAGTTGAAGACTATCGTTGAAAAGAAGGGTTGTAAAATTATATTTATCACTTTTTTTCTGGATCTTATAGATCATGATCTTCGATTTGTCTT
>JALZAJ010000397.1 GCA_030948465.1 Bacteroidota bacterium | reverse complement strand
CAAAATCATGTCGATTTTTTTTTAAAAATTCGGTGCCTTAGAAATTTAAAATCAATTAATTTATTTCGGCGTTTCGCGCCTCTGTTTCATATTTATTTTTCGAGTAGCCATGCAGGATACTTTCCCATAAATATTTCGCAATAAAACTTAAATATCCATATTTCTTAAATTGTTCAAGATGGCAAATCTCATGCTTTACCCACTTTTCATCGCTTAAAAACTGTGGCCTGCTTACATTATATAAATGAATGGTTTCCCCTAAAACGATCGCAACGCTGTAGGATCTTAATTTCTTAGCGGCAAGTTTTGCAATCCAGGAATTTTCCCTGATTCTCGTATTGCTCAAATCATAGTCGGCAATACTTTTTATTTTAAGGCTTCCCATGCTTTTACAATTTCTTCTGAATGAATTTTCGACTTAGGCTTTTTGAAGATCTTCACGATTTTGCCTTTTTCATCAATCAGAAAAGTGGTTCTGTGCAGGCCCATATATTTTCTTCCGTAGAGATTTTTTTCGCCCCATACCCCATAATTGTCGATTATTTTTTTATCGGGATCGGCAACAAGTGTAAAAGGCAAACTGTATTTTTCTTCAAATTTTTTATGCTTCTTTTCATCATCCGGGCTTACCCCAAGAATGACATAACCATTCTTTTTAAGCAATGAATAATTATCACGAAGATTGCAGGCTTCGATGGTACAGGTAGGTGTATCATCTTCAGGATAAAAATAGAGCACCACTTTTTTTCCTTTAAAATCTTTTAAGTTCACCGGTTTCCCATTTTGATCTTTGGATTTGAAATCCGGAGCGGTATCGCCCTCTTGTAATTGGATCATTGTGTTTAATTTACCTTGTGAAGTGAAGTGTTTTTTGAGTTGTATTTCCCGCCGCATCCTGCACAGAAATTATAAGTTCATGACTGCCACGGGTACACATTTCATCAAATTTATAAATAAAAGCCCGTCCTTTATCATTAGTAAATCGTAACCAATTGCCGTCAAGCGTTGCATTGAAATTGATTATTTCATCATTCTCATCTTTCGGTGTAAAAACAATCATTGACGATTTTGAAAGATTGGCGTTTTCTCTAAAACCACCATTAATTACTGGTGGAAGATCATCCGCAATAATTTCAAAGTCTCCAAAATTGCGAAACTTCGCGGCGTACCAATCACTGCTTTGTATTGCCTTGACAACCTCGGTCTTATCTTTCCATTTTCTCCGGATCAGCATTTTATTCTCCAGTTCTGCAGGAATGTTTTTATTAGCCTTAATACGTACGCTATAATAGCTATGAACAGGCACAAGTCCCGATTCTATCGAATAAATATCTGAATATGAATTTTGTGACGCTGAAGCTCTTTTTGATTGAACGAATAAAACAGAATCATAGAGATCTTCAGGACTTAGAACAATCTGCAGATCCTCACTTTCAAAAATATTTACGAATCCAGGTTGAAATTCCTTCTGGTTGTGGTACGAAGCCGAATCATTCTTCCCGGTTTCTGTGATTATTCCTTTTTTTATTTTGAAATCAAGTGTTGATGTATTTCCATAGGTGTCTTTCACAACAATGCTTACGTGGTGAATACTATCATCAGTCAATTCAATTACTCCATCGCCACTAATATCTTTATACACGCCTTCAGGATATCCGGGCAATCGTGAAAGATGTTCAATATAAGGGCCGCCGGCTGCCCTTGTTTTATAATCGATATGTGCGTTCAGGTATCTTGTTTCATCATAGCTTATGCTATCAAGCTGAAAGCAAACGATCGGTTTATCATCCAAAGATAAAACTGCTTCATATATACCGTTCGGATTTGAGGAACCAGACACTTTATCATTGGCAGAAATGCCAAAGCTTATTTTATCAGTATTAACCGGGATAACAGGGACAGCCGTTGTGTATTCTCCATTAATTTTTTTCAGGCTGAATAATTTCGGAGATTGGCTGTAGGTGCTTAAGCATCTATCATACATGGCTAAACGCACAATGGTTGGTGGCACATTATCAGGAATTGGAAAACCAAAAAGAAGGGGATTCAAAACTTTGTCCGTTTTAGTATCTCTTATTTCAAAATGACAGTGCGGGCCCTGCGATCCGCCTGCATTGCCGCTTCTTGCAATAAACTGTCCTTGCTTCACCGGGAACATCCCGGCCGGAATATCGAGATATACTTTCCACGATTGCTGTTTGTATTGCTGTGCTTTTACATATTCTTCAAGCGCGGGAAAAAAGGAATTGAGATGACCATAGAGCGTGGTCAATCCATTAGGATGATTTATATAAATGGCCTGGCCAAAGCCAAAAGGTTCAACTCTTACGTGCGCTACATAGCCATCTGCTGCTGATTTTACGATTTTATTTACCACCTGATCAGTTCGGTAATCCAGGCCCATGTGATAATGATTCGGACGTAATTCTCCAAAATTTGCTGCAAGCCCGATTTTAGCTTCAACCGGGTAAATAAAATATCCCTGGGGATATTTTTTTACAGGAAAGTCCTGACCTTGAGCATGAAAATTTAAAATTGCGAGTAGAAAAAATAGGAACGGTTTATGTAACGTATTCTTTTTAGAAAAAAACATATTCATATAATTACAAAATAACGCCTAAATTTTTAAAATTATTATCATGGCAAAATCATCTACCATCGCAGCAATTATTATGGGAGCATCCATCGGAGTAGCACTCTTAAAATTTTACAGCATGCCAAAAGAGGATAGAGATGCTTTCTTTGAGCGCATTAAGAAACAAACAGATTATCTCCTCGACAATGCGGAAGATACTGTGGAAAAAGTTGAACGTTTTATGGGAGAGATAAAAAGCAAAAACGAAAATGAATTGATTGAAAAAGCATACGTGGTAAAAAAAATGTTTCAGGATTTATATGGAACGGGTAAAAGTTATCTTCTATAAGTGGAAATAAAAAATAAAAAATCAGGCTCTTTCACGGAGCCTGATTTTTTAATTAACGATCAGTTATTATCTTTTTTAAGCACAACAATCAGGGCATATATTATTCCGGGTAAAAAAAGCAATAAAGTTAAAATAAGATCGATTCAGAACTTGTTATTTATCTCACCTTCATAAAGATAAACGGAAAGAGGAAGAAGTATAATGGCCAGTATTAACCAGTATACCCTGGTTAATAGACGGCTCATTATGGTCTTTCTTTCAGCCTTAATTTTTTTAATTTCCGATTTGGCTTCTCTTATTCTTGATCTCCTTTCTTTCCGGGAAGATGCATAAATTCAGAAAGAGCTGCAGAAACTGTTTTAGAATCAGGTTTTACAGGAGTTTCACTGTTATTGTTTGCTGGAATTTATAAAAGCTGCAAACGAATTATGAAAATTATTCGTCAAAAGGACAATGATAAAGTAAACATTAAAATTTTTTTCATAAGTTTTATTTTTTGTTAATTATGCAAGGAAACTATCGTACCAATTCTTATTGTCTGACAAAAGGCTTTCATTAAATTTTATTCCCTTCTCTCAACATTTACTTTTAATTTCGCGCCATTTATAATAGTTTAAATGCCAAGAGATCATTCTATAAAGTCAGTTTTGATCATCGGATCAGGACCAATTATAATAGGGCAGGCCTGCGAGTTTGACTACGCGGGCACGCAGGCTGCACGCAGCTTGCGGGAAGAAGGATTAGAAGTTATACTTATCAACAGCAACCCGGCAACCATCATGACGGATCCTATGATGGCCGATAAGGTTTACCTGCTCCCCCTGACAATTGAAAGTATCGAGCAAATATTGGAAGAGAATTCTATCGATGCAGTGCTGCCCACAATGGGAGGGCAAACGGCGTTGAATCTATGTAAAGAAGGGGATGAATTAGGTATTTGGGAAAAATTTAATGTAAGGCTTATTGGGGTAGATATTAAAGCAATAGACAAAGCGGAAGACCGGGAGAAATTTAGAAGATGGATGATCGAAATGAATATTCCGGTTGCCCCCGCGAAAACAGCCAATTCATTTTTAGAAGGTAAAGAATTCGCCCAGGAGATTGGTTTTCCATTGGTGATCCGTCCTTCATTTACATTGGGCGGCACTGGTGGAAGTTTTGTGCATACAAAAGATGAATTGGATGAAGCGCTGAATCGGGGACTTACTGCCTCACCAATGCATGAGGTACTCGTTGAAAAAGCCCTGGTGGGTTGGAAGGAATTTGAATTGGAATTGCTTCGCGATGATAATGATAATGTCGTAATCATTTGCACGGTAGAAAATTTTGATCCAATGGGAATTCACACAGGTGATTCCATTACGGTGGCACCTGCAATGACGTTGAGTGATACTGCTTTTCAAAATATGCGGAACACGGCAATTGCAATGATGCGGAACCTGGGAAATTTTGCCGGAGGCTGTAACGTGCAATTCGCCCTTAATCCGCAAACTGAGGAAATAATTGCCATTGAAATAAATCCGCGGGTAAGCAGGTCTTCTGCATTAGCGAGTAAGGCTACGGGTTATCCTATTGCAAAAATCGCTGCAAAACTTGCCATTGGTTTTACATTGGATGAATTAAAAAATCAAATTACCAAAACAACATCAGCCTATTTTGAACCGGCACTGGACTACGTAATTGTAAAAATTCCGAGATGGAATTTCGATAAATTTAAAGGCGCCGATGACACGCTGGGCCTTCAAATGAAATCCGTGGGAGAAGTAATGGCTATTGGAAGAAGCTTTGCCGAAGCGATTCAAAAGGCCTGTCAGAGCCTGGAGAATGAAGCAGTTGGATTGGGCTATTATGGCAAGAGCCTTATGTATGCGGAAGAAGTTATTGAATATCTTAAGATTCCGAAATGGGATCGCATATTCAGGATCAAAGATGCCCTGATGATTGGTGTGAGTATAAAACGTATTTGCGAATCAACCGGGATAGACAGGTGGTTTATTTACCAGATTCAAAAAATATGCGAGTGCGAAAAAGAACTTTTGAAAGCTACGCTTGAATCCATAACTCCGGAACTTTTAAAGAAGGCCAAGCAACTTGGTTTTGGAGATGAACAAATTTCCAGGATCATGAAAGATGGAAGTACCGATGAAGAAATATATGCGAAAAGAAAGGAGTTTGGAATTAAAAGAGTATATAAAATGGTAGATACCTGCAGCGCTGAGTTTGAAGCAAAGACGCCTTATTTTTATAGTACCTTTGAGTAGAAAAGTTTATACCTTTTAAATAAAATTGAAATGCAGACATTAATTTTAAAATCCGAAAACAAAAAAGTATTGGATGCAATAAAGACTTTGGCAAAAGTTTTAGATATCCAATTAAGTGAAAAAGAAATGGATGACTATGCAAATTTTGAAATCGGGAAAGACGTAAAAATTTCGAAAGCTAAAAGAAAGTTCATTCCTAAGGAATTGGCTGGTACATTAACTGATTTAAATCTTGAGGAACCATCTATAATAAGAAAAAAAGCATGGACAAGAAGGAAAGCATCGTATTGATTGATACAGATGTTCTTATTAATTTTCTTGATAAAAATAAAAAGTTTAACCAGATTGCCGAAAATGCCTTTTATAATTTTGAAAATAAAAATATTGAACCTTTTGTCTCTATCATAACAACAATTGAAATAATACAAGGAAATAAAACGAACATAGAAAAGAAACGAATTCTAAGGCAGCTTGAACCCTTTGGCAACATATCTCTTTCGGACGAAATTTGCAGAATCACAAAAAATTTAATTATTACTTATTCATCAAGTCATGGTTTATTAATGGGAGATGCATTTATTGCTGCAACTGCCCTTTATCTCCATATTCAATTATTCACATTTAACAAAAAAGATTTCAGGTTTATTAAAAACTTAAAACTTTACGAACCATAAAAAAAAACTAATATACGTAGTTTGAAATGCATCAAGTTGAGTGGAGTCAATGGCGACTTACTTTACGATACAAAAAAAAATTCTATTGTTCATTAAATTATTTTTATGATTACTATTGATGAAAAAGAATTGAGTTTAACGCCTGAGCAGGAGAAGGCTATAAAACTCGAAATTGCTATAATGCTTTATGAAAAAGCGGATTATTCTTTCTATGTTGCCGCAAAACTTGCCGGAATGCACTGGATGGATCTTGTAAAAGAATTAGGCAAAAGGGAGATATCTATTTTTGATGAAGAAGCTTTCTTGCAAGACCTGGAAACCATAAAGAAGTTTGGGAGATAATCGTCGTAGTTGGCACTTATGTATTGATGGAGCCACAAATTATATTTTTAATTTAAAACCCATCGTTATGCGAGTATCCCGTGAAGATGAGCGATGAAGATTTCAAAATTGAAATTGAAAGTATAAATAGTTTACTTAGATGATTGTAATAAAAAAATAAAAGAACATGTTATTACTGGATGACGAATTAGTAAGAGTTTTAGACATAAAAGATGTAGAATTAAAATTGGAAATTGTCATTCTGCTATTTCAAAAAAATAAAATTAGTTCGGGAAGAGCTGCGAATCTCGCTGGCATTAATATTTTGGATTTCTGGAAAGAACTTTCAAAGAGAAATATAGATTTGATTGATGAAAGAACCTATGTGGATGAAAGAGGCAATTTAACTTTATAATGAATGATAATAATTAGCGACACTTCGCCTTTGGTTTGCCTGCTTCATTTAGAAAAGATTAATCTCCTTAAAAATTTATTTGAAGATGTAATTATTCCTCCCGCAGTTTTTGAGGAATTGGTTAATGCAAAAATTGTTGATGAAGCTTTTTTGCAATCCTATACCTTCATACAAATAAAAAGCCCTTCAAACAAAAAAGAGGTGGAAGAACTTTTAGTTGTTTTAGACAAAGGCGAATCTGAGGCGATTGTATTAAGTAAAGAATTAAAAGTTGATTTGCTCCCGATAGATGAAGCTCCCGGGCGAGAAATTGCAAAAAAAATAGGAATTCCCATTAAAGGAGTATTAGGAATTTTGTTACAAGCAAAACAAAGTAATTTGATAAAGGATATCAAACCATTAATAGAACAATTACAGACAGAAATTAACTTCAGAATAAATTTTAACCTTCTTCAAAAGATACTTATTGAAGCCAATGAACTCTAACATCATTCACAACGAATCTATCCCATCGTCAAAAAAGAAAATAGTTGTTTTGGGCAGCGGCCCAAACCGTATCGGTCAGGGTATTGAATTTGACTATTGCTGTGTGCATGGATTGCTGGCAATAAAAGAATGTGGCTATGAAGCCATCATGATAAACTGCAATCCCGAAACAGTCTCTACAGATTTTGACGTCGCTGATAAACTATATTTTGAGCCCGTTTTCTGGGAGCATATCTGGGAAATAATTGAGCTGGAAAAGCCCTATGGAGTTATCGTACAACTTGGTGGCCAAACCGCATTAAAGCTCGCTAAAAGACTTAATGAAAAAGGTATAAAAATTATCGGGACCTCTTTTGACAATATGGATATCGCAGAAGACCGCGGCCGCTTTAGTGATATGCTTAAAGAACTGCAGATTCCTTATCCGAACTATGGGACGGCATTCAATACGGATGATGCAATTGAAGTGGCCAAACGAGTTGGTTACCCGGTTTTAGTGCGTCCCAGTTATGTGTTAGGCGGCCAACGCATGCGCATTGTTTTGAACGATGAAGAACTGGAGAAAGGTGTTTTAAGCTTATTAAAACATTTGCCCAATAATAAAATTTTAATCGATCACTTTTTAGACCGTTGCCAGGAAGCAGAAATTGATGCCATTTTTGATGGAGAAGACTTTCATGTAATGGGAGTTATGGAACATATTGAACCTGCGGGCATTCACAGCGGTGATAGCAATGCAGTATTACCTGAGTTTAATTTATCACCTTTGATTGTTCATACAATGGAGGAGTATGCTGAAAAAATTGCGAGAGCATTGCATATAAAAGGGCTTATCAATATCCAGTTTGCAATAAAAAACGGAGAAGTATTTGTAATTGAAGCAAACCCGCGTGCATCACGTACAACCCCTTTCATTGCTAAGGCTTACCAGATTCCCTATTTAAATATTGCAACCAAAATAATGCTGGGTGAAGCGACGTTGAAGGATTTTACTTTCGAGAAAAAGCTAAAAGGATTTGCAATAAAAGAGCCTGTTTTTTCTTTCAATAAATTTCCTAATGTAAATAAGGAACTGGGGCCGGAAATGAAAAGCACCGGTGAAGCGATTCGTTTTATAAAAGACTTACGTGACCCGTATTTCAGGCAATTGTATAAGGAGCGAAGCATGCATTTAAGCAAATAAGTTTTTGTAAATTTGAGGATGAAAATTCCATTAGAAGATATCACGTTATCAGTAAAGGGGCCTATTTCTGATTCTATGTCGGATGGAGAATTTTTTGATTTTTGCCAGGAAAATGATGCACTCAGGATTGAAAGAGATGAAAATAAGCAAATTATTATTATGGCTCCTACCAATATGGAAACAGGGCGACAAAATTCTGATTTAGCAACGGAACTGGCTATTTGGAATAGAAAAGTAAAAAAAGGCGTTTGCTTTGATTCATCAACAGGCTTCACCTTACCGGACGGTTCTGTTCGCTCCCCTGATGCTTCCTGGATGACCAATGAAAAAGCGAATAATGTTTCAAAGAAAGAAAAACAAAAATTTGCTCACGTATGTCCGGACTTTGTTATCGAGCTTAAAAGCCCATCAGACAATCTTAAATACCTCACTGACAAAATGCATAAATGGATTAAGAATGGTTGTGCTCTTGCATGGCTTATAAATCCTCAAGATAGGACTGTAATGATTTTCCGAAAAAACGGTTCCATTGACAAGATTGATGGATTTCACAACACCTTATCGGGCGAAGATGTATTGCCCGGTTTTGAATTAAATCTTTCTTTGTTGCTTTAAGCAGTGATGCACCGGCTATAAAAATAATCAGCTAAGTTGTGGCCCTAATAATCATTCATTCAATAAATTTCCTAATGTAAATAAAGAATTGGGCCCGGAAATGAAGAGCGCCGGTGAAGCTATTCGTTTTTATAAAAGGCATACGCGACCTTTATTGCATGCAATTCTATAAGGAGAGAAGCACTGCATTTTGAGCAAATAAATTTTGTAATAAAACTTGTTTTAGAAGATATAATTATTCCTGTAAAAGGATT
>JALZAJ010000377.1 GCA_030948465.1 Bacteroidota bacterium | reverse complement strand
GACCAAGTATATTTTGCTGCAGAGCTCTTTTAGTAAGTTCATCTTTAACTTTAATTTTCAGCGCGATAACTTCATCTTCTTTCCAATCTCCTTTTTCATCAAATATTTCAAAGCCGGAAGGGTTAATCACCGTATTAAGAATTTTTGCTGCAGGTAATGTTATATGAATGGAATCTCTCGTGACGTTCACATCTTTATCCTGCAAGATTTTGAGATCCATGCCTGCAAGTACTTTTCCGCGGCCAATCATTACGAGCTTGTCAGTAGAAGGAACCAGGATCATGCCCATGCCTGCAGCCATTAGTGACGGCATTCCATTCCCTTGTTTAGTTTCATCCATTACTATTTCATCGGCGTAGGTAACGGTGATCAATTGTGAAAGTGTATTAACCTCTTTTATGATTATTGGAGTTTCTTCAATCACGATAGGCTGACTTGCAAAAATATTTTTAAAGGACGGAATCCAATTAATTTTTTGCAAAAGAAAAAGTATTAAAAGAATGGAAGCAGCAATTACTAAATATTTTTGTAAGATCTTTCGCATTTATGGTAAAGAAGGTTGAGTTGAATTAAAATGGATATTGATATTTTGAAAGCCTTCTTTTTTCAAAAAACTATTAATAAAAAGGGTAGCATTCGACTCTGCCGTTATAAATATCCCTAGAGAATCTGCGCTTTCCTTTATTTGACCTTCTGCCTGCGAAGCCAGTTCATTTCGTTCCTGCGATGAATAATCTGACCGGAACATAGAGATATCCTGGTAGGCAGTTTTAACATCCTCCGGTTTAATATCTATATAAAATAATTTCGCATGGGGAAGCGTGAGAGATATAGAATTTCCGTTGATATTGATATTTTTTTCAGAAATTTTTGAGAGATCAATACCTGCAACCAGCGTGGCTTTACAACTCAATAATATTTTGCGGTCCCCCGGTTTGTACCACGTTTTGTTGTCATTTGCCTTTATGATTTTGGTCACCACATATTCAGCAGTTGCGAGATCACTCAATTTCTGCAATCCAAGAACCCGTTGCATTTTTGACCTTTCTTTGTTTGATGAACAGTTCCAGCTAAAAGCCGGCAACACCAATAATAAAATGAGATACATTCGCATGTTGCAATTTACACTAACACAAACTGTAGTTATGTATAAGGTCATTAAATTAAAATTGGATTAATATGAATAAGGTAGCAGTAATTGTCGCTGGTGGACAAGGTTCCCGGATGAACAGCGATTTGCCCAAGCAATTCCTGCTTTTGAAAAATAAACCCGTTTTATATTATTCTATTAAGCCTTTTCTTAGTGCCTACAAGGATATGGAGATTATCCTCGTGTTGCCTGTTGAGCATATTGCTAAAGGACAGGAAATAATAGATGGCTATTTTGACAACTCACGGTTTAGGTTATGCGCAGGTGGTGAAACCCGTTTCCATTCGGTTAAAAATGGGCTTTCATTGATTGAAAAAGAATCAATAATTTTTGTTCACGATGGAGTAAGATGTCTTATTACAAGTGATCTTATAAAAAGGTGTTATAAAGAAGCTTCAAAAAATGGAAATGCCATTCCCGCTATCAACAGTAAGGATAGCCTCCGTATCGTAACGCATAGTGGAAATAAAATTCTCAACAGAAGAAAAGTCAAACTAATACAGACGCCGCAAACCTTTCACAGTAAAGTACTGTTGCCTGCTTTTAAGATCGAGTATAAAGATAAATTCACCGATGAAGCCACCGTTGTAGAAGCGTTTGGCCTTAAAGTAAATCTTATCGAAGGAGAAGAAAATAATATTAAAATCACGACACCGTTCGATATGCGGCTCGCTGAAAATTTATTGCTTGAATAATTTTGTAAGGGCCGGAAGCCTGTTCATTTTAATACCCGCGTATGTCTCTTTCAATGCTCCGAAACTGCTGTAAAACCAAGCCAAATTTTTGATATCACTGCCTTCAAAATCGAGTATTAAATTTTCACCGGCGTGTTCCTTTATAAAATGATCGATCATTAAATGAGAAGCGCCGGAAGTTCTTCCATTTGGATGATTGCCTACCAGGATATAATAAGCGCGATTATGTGAAAAAAAATAAACACACGATGCTACCAATTCTTGTTGGAATGAATAAACACCATAAGTGACCGCATTATTTTTTTTCTCGAGAATTTGAAATAATAATGAAAAATTTTCATAGTCTTTATTTGTAACCGGCGAAAAGTTTTTTGATTGCTCTTTAGCAAGCGTCAACACATCGAACAGTGGAATGTTTTTTTGAACCACGTTACCCAAATCCTGCGCACGCTTAATATTTCTTATATGACTTTTGGCATAAGATTGAAATAAATCATCATATTTTTTTTTCAGCGAAAGAATATAATTTGTTCTTTCATATAAATCGTAACCGGAAATAAAGAACACATTTCCTTTGTTTAAATAAAAGTCCCAATATTTAAATTTAGCGGGAATATTTTCAAGAAATCTCTTAACAGTTTCTGCAGTTATATCATTTCCAAAAACGCCAAGCGACGCAGTAAAAAAAGGTTGATATAAATAATAAATCCCAAACTTTTTATTAAAGGTTAAGGGCATCACCGCTTTATAATTATTGCCGAATGAGGTTTCATCTCGCAATATCAAAGCGTCCCATTTCCGGCTCATGGTATCTAAATAAAATGAATACGCATAGATCAAACCATTTGCCGACGCGTCAATACAATGATCCCATTTTATCTTATCAATATTTTCATGTGGTACATAAGAGATGTTCAATTTGATCTTCTTTTAAATACGAGTATAGTTTTAAAGATCCAGGTCATTAAACAATTTTGAGAACCTGAAATTTTGTATGTCAATGCTGAATGAAATATTTTTCCAAAAACGTTTATTTGGGATGGTGGATTTAAAATAATTATCATAGACTTTGCTGTAAGCTATAGGAATATAAATATTAACCAGGTCCCTTAAAACGGATATCTGCAGTCCGGCATCGTAAATGAATTTTCCTGTAGGCGCATTTTTTTTCCACGCCTCGGCATACGTACCTGCATCTAAGAATATTTTTAATGGAATCTTAAATGGCAGTACCTGCAATGGGTTTAATTTCTCAGGAAAATCCGTTTTAAAATTTGCTGCGGCCAGCCAATCATCGGTTTTACCTATTTTATTTGCTAACAGATCCGTTCT
>JALZAJ010000369.1 GCA_030948465.1 Bacteroidota bacterium | reverse complement strand
AGGCGAATGTTTTTCATTTTTTTGATTTTTATTACACGAATTTTAATAGCCACAGATTACACAGATTACACGGATTTAAGAATAGCTGTATGAGTTAATCAATTTTAAATCGCCACTAATAACACGAATTTGCACGAATTAAATAATTCGTATTTGTCATTTAATTTTTTCCTGTTAATGATTTTATAAGCGTAACCTCGTCTTTACTAAAAGGTGTTCCATCTTTACGGAAGATATCATGAAACCAAACCTTTGGTTCATCGCCATTAGGCATTGGTGTATCCCATGCATAGATGGTATTTGTTTTGCCGGAAACAAAACCCCAGTTAATAGCGCCTACATTATTTTCTTTAAGCATTGGCATAATATTGGAAAATAAACTGCCTCTTGTTCTCGCCATATATTCAGTACATATTAAAGGCCTGCCGTAATTTTTTAAGGTATCAATGGCTTGTTGGTGCTCGGCTTCTTTATCATAATTATGATAAGTTATTACATCAGAATTTGCCAGTTGGTAGGTGTTTAGGTCCGTAAGGTTTTGCGCCCATACACCCGCTGAGAGCGGCTGATCGGGATTAATTTCCCTGCCCCATTTAAAAATTTCGGACAATAAAAAAAGGCTCTTGCTTCCGTATCCACTGTTGCCAGGTTCATTATATAAATCCCACAGCAGGATTCTTTTATCGTTTTTAAAAGTGGTAAGCACATCCTTTACATATTTTTCCAATGTGCCAATTACAACTGGTTTATCATAAAATAATTTTCCAGGGTCTCTTATCCACCCTGAGTTATGAATGCCTTGTTTAGGCGTCCGCTGTTTTCCCGCGGCATAATTTTCGTCCCAGCAATCATCAAAGAAAACAAACATGGTTTTTATGTGATGTTTATCGGCGATGGTAAGATATTGCTTCATCCTGTTTTTAAACCCAATAGGGTCAACCTCCCATGCCACATGATGCAGAAACACCCGCATGGCATTTAAACCAATTCCTTCAGCATAACCAAGCTCGCGGTCAATAGTAACCGGATCAAAAGTTTCCTTCTGCCACATCTCTAATTGATTGATTGCAGTGCTGGGAATAAAATTGCAACCCCGAACCCATCCTTGTTTTGCGTACCATTCATTTGCGTGATCTTTAGTCCAAATTGCTCTTTCTTTTTGAGCATACGTAACACCGTTAGTAAGAGTAACTACGGTAATTAGTAAGAGAAATAATTTTTTCATTCCGGAATAATTTTAGTTTGTTGACAACATTTATTAACCAATTTTAAGCTTTTAAAAATGAGGGAAGATCTTCTGCCGCTTAAGAATAAGAACCAGATTGTATGATCTCCCCTCTCACTAAACGACTGCTTATGAGAAAAAACTTCACCCCTCCGCGAGGACTCCTTCGGACAACACCTCTCCAAAGCCCGCCCGTGCCGATTCGGACGGGGAGAGGGAACGAGAGTATTATAAGAACTTAAACACATTGAAACAATTTTATCATATTTAATTTACCACCGGAAACGATGATATCCGTAGTCTTGCGGCTCCCATTGGAATCAATTCTATTGTTTTCTCCGGCGTATCAACATTCACAGGGCTTTGCGGTAAAGTTGCCACCAGCCCATACTTATCAAGCGTCCACGACGGAATAATTTTTCCTTTCGCTTTTAATAAAATGGGTACATTTTCCTGTGTAAAAGGAAAATCATCTTTAGGCCACGCCTTTTTTATTATTTCAAACTGATCCGCTGCAGGTTTATCATTTAATACCAATCCGTAGTTCCACATACTTGCCGGGTAAATTTCATAAGCCGGCCATTTACTTTGATCTGCATTTGCCTGCCATTTCGAATCGCCGATTGCCGATGCTTTGCTATCCATTAATTTATAGGATTCATTAATCTTTAAAGAGAAAGTAAGCGGGCCATAATTTACGCTTACACTGTTTTTATTTTTAGTCCATTCCTGTATAGATAATTTCATAGGAAGTTTTAACTCAACTACGTCTCCCTGCTTCCAGGTATTTTCTAATCGTATATAAGAAGCGGACGTTGCATTTACTTCTACCTGTTTACCATTTATTGAGACCGTTGCATTATTGCACCACCCTGGAATGCGGAGATATAAAGGAAAATTTGTTGCTGATGAAGTACTTATTTCAATTTTTATATTTTCATCAAAAGGATAATTGGTCGTTTGTTTTAAACTAACGGCGTGGCCTGCACGATCTCCAACTTTTGCATTTACCGTGCTGCTGTTATATAAAATTGCAGCGATTCCATTATCGGGTGTAGCCATCCATAGATGTTCTTCATAATAGGGCCACCCCTGGGAATGATTGTGTTGACAACAGCGGCTGCTAAACGGATTCATCATCAAAAAAGGGCCTTCATTTTGAATACC
>JALZAJ010000308.1 GCA_030948465.1 Bacteroidota bacterium | reverse complement strand
CGCCCGTTATTTTTTTTCGATTTATTTATTGCTGAATCCTGTGAGCGATTATAATCTCTTTTTACCTGCGCCTTGCCCAAAGCAAAAAAACTAAGAAGGATAATCAATACAAATATTCTTTTCATTTTTTTAGTTTAATAAGAAGATTGACAATGATGCAATTCAAAAGTTTAACATGCACAAAAAAACCCTGTAAAAACAGGGTCTTAAAAAATAAATAAAAAAGATTTACCTTAAAAAGAGAAGTTCGCGGTATTTTGGCAATTCCCAATATTCGTCATCTACAAGAAGTTCCAGTTTATCCACATGATACCGTATTTCATCAAAATAGCTTTTTACCGTGTCGCAATAAGCAATGGCCATCTCACGCGCATTTCCGATACGGTTAGCCACTTTCCTGGCTTCTATCATAGATTCCACCCGTGTACTTATATAAGAAATATGCTCCGAAATTTTTTCAGCAATCTGCTTTTGACTTGCATAACCATTTTCGTCAATACCAATTTCTTTTAATCCTCTTATATTCTTGATCAGAACATTTTGATATTTTATGGCAGCAGGAAGAATGTACGTACTGGCGAGGTCACCGATAACTCTTGCTTCTATCTGAACCTTTTTAATATAATTTTCTAATAAAATTTCATGCCTTGCCTCGAGCTCACTGTGTGAATAAATATTGTGATGTTCAAATACTTTTTTAGCCTTATCCGTTACAAATGCATCCAGGGCAAGCGGAGTGGTTTTTACATTAGGTAACCCTCTTTTTTCCGCTTCCTTTTCCCATTCATCACTATAGTTGTTTCCTTCAAACAAAACTGATTTACTTTCTACAATATATTTTTGAATTATTTGCATAAGAGCCACTTCCTTCTTTTCGCCTTTATCAATAAGTTCATCTACGTCTTTTTTAAATTGTGAAAGAGTCTCCCCCATAATGGTATTTAAAACCGTCATAGCGGCAGCACAATTTGTTGCAGAACCCACAGCCCTGAATTCAAACTTGTTTCCGGTAAATGCGAATGGCGACGTACGGTTTCTATCGGTATTATCCAGCATTAGCTCGGGAATACTTTTGTGAATATCCAATTTAAGTATCGCTTCATCTTGCTCATCAAACTTATCTCCCACCCTTTTTTCAATTTGATTTAATACGTCCGTCAAATATTCTCCAATAAAAATGGAGATAATTGCGGGCGGCGCTTCATTGGCTCCAAGCCTGTGGTCATTTCCTGCGCTTGCAATGGAAGCTCTTAAAATATCCGAATAATCATGAACGGCTTTTATCGTATTTACAAAGAACGTGAGGAACATTAAGTTGGTCTTCGGAGTTTTGCCAGGTGCTAACAAGTTAACGCCGGTATTTGTTGCCATGCTCCAGTTGTTGTGCTTTCCGCTTCCATTTATTCCGGCAAAGGGTTTTTCGTGAAGGAGAACCATGAGGTTGTGTTTTTTGGCAACGCGGGTCATAACGTCCATCAATAAGGTATTGTGATCCACTGCGAGGTTCACTTCTTCAAAAATGGGAGCGCATTCAAATTGAGATGGAGCCACCTCATTATGTCGCGTACGCAGAGGAATTCCCAATTTGTAAGCCTCATCTTCGTAATCCCTCATGAACGCATACACTCTTTCAGGAATTGAACCAAAATAATGATCTTCCAACTGCTGACCTTTTGCAGGCGGATGACCAAATACAGTTCGCCCGGTCATTACAATATCCGGCCTTGCATTGGCTATGGTAGCATCAATTACAAAGTATTCCTGCTCCCAACCAAGTGTTGGCGTAACGCCGGTGATATTTTTATCAAAATACTGGCACACATCAATTGCGGCTTTATCAAGAGCAACCAAAGCTTTTAAAAGAGGGGTTTTTGCGTCAAGAGATTCACCTGTGTAAGAAACAAAAATAGTGGGTATGCATAATGTTTTACCATTGCCAATTTCCATAATAAACGGAGGAGAAGAAGGATCCCAGGCGGTGTATCCCCGTGCTTCAAAAGTTGCCCGTAAACCTCCGCTTGGAAACGAAGAGGCATCAGGCTCCTGCTGTATTAGCGCAGCGCCATCAAATTCTTCCAAGGCAGTGCCATCGCCCTTTAGGGTAAAAAATGAATCATGCTTTTCTGCAGTTGCACCGGTCAAAGGTTGAAACCAGTGTGTATAGTGAGTTACGTCTCTTGTTTCTGCCC
>JALZAJ010000301.1 GCA_030948465.1 Bacteroidota bacterium | reverse complement strand
AAGCCAGTTCCAAATGGTATCAATCAGTATTTGGATGCAGAAGTATGCATGGAGGAAAGGAGTTTGATATATTGGTATCTGAAAATGATGAAATTTTAATGTGTCTTCATAAATGGGAAAAAGACGAGCACCCTACCATGACCGATTCAACAATTACTCCCGGTAATGGGCTGATCCTTTATTTCAGGACTGATAATATGAACGCTATAAGACAAAATATAGAAAAAACAGGTGGCTCTATTGAAAAAGATGTTCACTTAAATCCTAACTCAACAAAAAAGGAATTTTCAATAAGAGACCCGGACGGATACTATTTAACAATAACTGAATTTCACAAGTATGAAGGTTAAAAATAAAATAAATAAATGCCAGCCCATAACAACATTTAGAAGAAGTAGCATTGTCCATTTTTTTACAAATACCTGAAACAATGATTGAAAGTTAAAGGTTGCTGAATATTAGTCGGTCTTGTAGTATTGATTAAATAAAAAACATCCTATCGTGACAGTTTTATCATTAATGCGAAGAGCAATTTTACTTTTATCAATCTGTAGTTTGTAAAGATTTTTGTCAACCTTATATACCCCTTTTACTTCAGTAACTTTATCCACTACTTTTAGTTGCTGATACGCTTTTCTAAATTGATTTTGAAATTCAACAGGGCACGCTTGTAAATGAAGAATAAATAATTTTTCCAGCAATATTACCATCCCATAATTTTTTCAAACTTTTTGGAACCGATTACATTACCTGGAAAACAACTATTAATTATAATTGCATCAAAATAATTAGATACTTCCTCGCTCTCGATCACTTTTACAATCCTCGCAACTTCATCATCAGACCAGTTTCCCCGCTGCTTTTTTACTGCAAAGTAATCCGGCCTCATGCCTATTTTTTCAGCGATAAAGTTATTCCGGTAGCCTGACTTTTTAATTAATTCATTAATCTGGTTTTTTAACAGCAAATAATTTTCAATTATTTCAAGCATATTATACTATTTGAATCGTTTATTTTGATATATATTAATGTGAAATTAATAAATATTTACCGGAACTAAAAAGTAAATTGCTCCTGCCAATTTAGAACAATACCAACCTTACAGACGATTTTATTTTTTATTTTTTTGCATCACCTCGTTTGGTAGAGCCGGACTGAAGTGCAATATTGCCTGCTGTACTTTAGCTGCCTCCATTATTTTTCTATACTGCCTGATCGTTAAAAAAAAACTTTATGCGTGGCCATTAATATCAAATGGCCAGCCTGTAGTAACAACCTTCTTTAGTATTGTAAAAATTATTTCTTTCGCAATCACCCCTATAAACAGTCGGATATGCCCCCTGTAAAAAATTGAACTTATTACTATTTTTGAAGTATCAAAATATAATCAAAATGAGAAAAGCTAATCGTTACAGAATTTGATGAATAACTTAATCGATAGCTATAATTTTAAAAACAACAAAATATGTCAGTCAACAGCGTAACATTACACCGGGTGCTCAAAGCAACTCCCGAAAAGGTATTCCGGGCCTTTTCAAACCCGACTGCCTATTCGTCCTGGATTCCTCCTTATGGCTTTTTGGGTATCGTACAACAAATGGATTTTAAAGTGGGTGGTACTTACAAAATGTCGTTTGTAAACTTTTCAACCGGAAACCAACATTCATTTGGCGGCGATTTTCTGGAAATAAAACGCAACGAACTTATTAAACACACCGATAAGTTTGACGATCCAAATTTGCCAGGAGAGATGACAACAACTATTTGGTTTAACAAGGTATCCTGTGGAACAGAACTCAAGGTATTACAAGAGGGTATTCCATCTGTTATTCCAACGGAGATGTGTTATTTAGGATGGCAGGAATCTTTAGAAAAATTAAAAAAATTAGTTGAACCGGAAATTCCTGATTAACTAAATTGAGTAAACAAAAACATAAAAAAATGGATACAGCAGCATCAAACAAATTAGACATCATCATTCCGGCATACCGGATGCATTCACAAAGTTTTAAAAATGCCCTGGAAGGTATTACGGCAGAAGCCGCATTGAAACGGATTGATAACAACACCAACCACGTGGTGTGGATGACAGGCAACTTAGTGAATTGCCGTTATTGGATCGGCAACTTGTTGGGCATAGAAGATAAGGATCCTCACGAAGACCTGTTCAAAGAAGGCAGGGCATTGGACGAAAGCTTAGATTACCCCACTTTGGAAGATTTGAAGAAAAGTTTTGCAATCATATCGCCAAAGGTTTATCAAAAATTATTATCGGCAACGGATGAGCAATTGGATAAAGCTTTTTCATTTGGGATGAACATTCCTTTTGTGCCGGAAAATGTGCTGAACATGATTGGCATGTGCGTCGGTAGGGAAGATTATCTTTTTGGCCAGATAGGTCTGATGCGCAAATTGCTTGGCTTAAAGGGAATGAGCTATGCGATAGATGAAAATCTGAAATATTGAAAATTAGAAAAAAGAATAAACTTTATAAATAATTTTAAAAAAATAGAATTATGGCAACTGTAAATGCGTATTTAAATTTCGACGGAAACTGCGAGGCAGCTTTTAACTTTTATAAATCTGCCTTTGGCGGAGAGTTTAGGGACCTAAACCGATTCGGCGAAATGCCTCCTCAGGAAGGGATGCCACCTCTTGCTGATGATATGAAAAACAGGATTATGCATGTAAGCCTGCCTGTTAGCAAAGAAACCATATTGATGGGCAGCGATACCATGCCCGGCATGAGCCCGGATATGAAGATAGGAGATAACTTTTCTATCTCGATTGGCGTAAATTCTAAGGAGGAAGCTGATAAATTATGCGCTGCACTATCAGCCGGCGG
>JALZAJ010000276.1 GCA_030948465.1 Bacteroidota bacterium | reverse complement strand
AACAGGAGCGTTGATGCTATAGGCAGTTATTTTGGTATGAGAAAAATATCTATCGGCGAAGAAGACGGATTTAAAAAAATGTATCTCAATAATAAATTTCTTTTCGAATTGGGTCCGCTGGATCAGGGCTTCTGGCCGGATGGCGGCTATACTGCGCCGACCGATCAGGCATTAAGATATGATTTGGAAATGATCAAAAAATTCGGTTTTAATATGGTACGTAAACATATTAAGGTGGAACCTTATCGCTGGTATTATTGGGCAGATAAGCTGGGCATTATGGTGTGGCAGGATATGCCTTCGCCAAACTCTTACACAGAACATGTTCCTCCGGTTGACACCGCAGAATTTGCTTCCGAATTAAAACGTCTTGTTATAAATCACTGGAACTCGCCTTGCATCATAACCTGGGTCATTTTCAATGAAGGCCAGGGCCAGCACGATACAAAAGAATTGGTAAACATGGTAAGGCAACTTGATACCACCAGGCTGATAAACCAGGCCAGCGGAGGAGAACATTTTGGTGTGGGCGATATTTTAGACGTACACAGTTATCCGCCGCCCGCCGCTCCGGTCAGTTGGTTGCAAACGCTTGCCTGTGGCGAATATGGTGGAATTGGCTTTATCATTCCCGGGCACATTTGGAAATCGGGGCCGACGTACATTATGATGGATAATGAAAAAGCATACACGGACCTCTATGATGAATTTGCAACCGACCTCACTATTTTTAAAACCAGCAAAGGTTTAAGTGCAGCCGTATATACAGAGATCACCGATGTGGAAGTTGAACTTAACGGGCTGTTAACCTACGACCGGGAAATCGTGAAAGGCGCCGCGGAAAAAATAAGGGCATCCAATCAAAAAGTGATTTACGATCATATAGCCCTCACCGATATTTTACCTTCGTCTCAAAATGAAGGAAGAACATGGAAATATACCCTAAGCAAGCCCGATACCACCTGGATTCAAAGCAATTATAATGATGCGGCATGGACATCAGGCCTTGCAGGATTTGGCACCAAAGGCACGCCCGGAGGAAATATCAACACTACCTGGAACACTAATGACATTTGGCTTCGGCAGGAATTTACACTGGTTGATTTATCGGGCATTAAAAGAGATCAACTGGTTTTATATATCCATCACGACGATAATTGCGAAGTATATCTCAATGGAGTAAAAGCGGCTGTTATACCGGGTTATACTTCCAGCTATTCTATGGTAAAGATGACCCCGGAAAGCCAGGACGCGTTGATTTCAAATGGAAAAAATGTGATGGCCATACATTGCAGGCAGACAGGCGGCGGACAGTACATTGACGCAGGCATTTCCGTGTTGAGCAAAAGATAAAAAAGACAGACGTCAAGCTCCTGCTCCATTCACGACGATCATTTTAGTTTTCGCTGAGCGCTGCCGTATCATTTTTGCATCAGCATATTCCGGGGAAGCCCACCAGGACTTTGCCTGTTCAAGTGTGGGAAATTCTAAAACAACTAATCTCATGGGATTCCAGTCTCCTTCGAGGCATTCTGTTTTCGCTCCGCGTACAATAAATTTTCCCCCGTAAGCAGCTATGGAAGCCGGGGTTAATTTTTTATAATCTTCATAAGATACGGGGTCTTTAATATCTATTTCAACGATTACGTAAGCTGGCATAAATTTTCTCTTAGATAAAAAAATATTGATTGATATGATTAGCTTTTAAAACTTTCTTTTAGTGTAACCGTTCTGTTAAACACCAGGGAGCCCGGCCTTGAATCATCATCCAGGCAAAAATATCCGTTGCGCATAAACTGGAAATGCTTGCCCGCCTCCGCATGTTGAAGGTGAGGTTCTATGAAGGCTTTTTTAATAATTTCGATTGAATGCGGATTAATATATTCTCTGAAATCCCCTTCTTCAGTGGCCGGATTTTCTACTTTAAACAAACGATCATACAATCTCACTTCGGCGGTAGCTGCGTGTTTCACGCTTACCCAGTGAATAGTACCTTTTACTTTTAGCCCGCTGATATCGTGCCCGCTTTTACTTTCAGGAATGTAACGGCAGTGGATAGCCGTAATATTTCCTGCTTCATCTTTTTCAAAACTGTCGCATCGTACTATATAAGCACTTTTCAATCGTACCATAGTGCCTGGAGCAAGACGAAACCATTTTTTTACGGGCGCTTCCATAAAGTCTTCTCTTTCGATCCATAACTCTTTTGAAAAAGGGACGAGCCGGCTAT
This sequence comes from Bacteroidota bacterium, assembly GCA_030948465.1. Taxonomy (GTDB): domain Bacteria; phylum Bacteroidota; class Bacteroidia; order Chitinophagales; family Chitinophagaceae; genus Ginsengibacter. The sequence continues at coordinate 15 of JALZAJ010000276.1, read as the reverse complement.
TGGATGGATCGTTGG
>JALZAJ010000218.1 GCA_030948465.1 Bacteroidota bacterium | reverse complement strand
TCCCGATAGCTATAATAGCTATCAGGGCACATTTTTTTTCTGCTATACCAAAATATTCTCTGTAACAGTTTGCCCATCGAGCATGCGAATAATGCGATGGCTATACCGTGCATCATGCTCACTATGCGTTACCATAATGATAGTGGTTCCCTGCTCATTCAGGTCAGTGAGTAATTGCATTACTTCATTACCATTTGATGAATCAAGATTTCCTGTAGGCTCATCCGCAAGAATTAGTTTTGGATTATTTACCACAGCTCTTGCTACGGCTACGCGTTGCTGTTGGCCCCCGCTCAATTGCTGGGGATAGTGGTTGCGCCTATGCATGATCTGCATTTTATCCAACACCTTTTCAACGCGTTGCTTTCGCTCATCACTTTTTACACCGAGATAGATTAATGGCAGCTCCACATTTTCAAAAACGGTAAGCTCATCAATAAGATTAAAGCTTTGGAAAACAAAACCAATATTGCGTTTACGCAGGTCGGCTCTTTTACGTTCATTGAAATCCGCCACTTCGATTCCATTGAATAAAAAGCTCCCGTCATCCGGATCATCCAGCAATCCAACGATATTGAGCAAGGTGGATTTGCCGCAGCCTGACGGGCCCATTACGGCAACAAATTCGCCCTGCTTTACTTCAAACGAAAGTTTGTTGAGTGCAACGGTTTCTACTTCTTCCGTGCGGTAAATTTTTTCGAGTTCAGAAATTTTGATCATTGTTTTTTGTTTTTAAATATCTCCGGAGAACGTTCTCCGGACAGGAAGAATGTATCAGCTTCCCGATAGCAACCGGGTTGACAGCATTACCAATTATTGTTTCAAATTTTTATAAAAAAGGCATCATATCTATAATAACCGTTTTCTGCATTACTATCAGAATTTTTTATTTCACTGCATACTTTATTTTTAACAGTGTAAGGGCAATTCATTTTGCAGGCTGATGTTTCACTTTTAATTGCTATATATGCCAGGCAAAAAAAAGTAAGAGAGATCATACGTAACAAGAATGTTTTTTTCATAACAGTTGATTTATAGTTAAAGGTTTTCGTCAATTTTTTATTCTTTCTTCAAAACCAGCTCCTGCATACTTCCATAGTTTTCATAGCTGGAAGTAACCACTTTATCCCCCGGTTTTAAACCCTGCATTACTTCATAATAATCAGGGCTCTGGCGGTTAAGCTGTATATCCACGCGGTAGGCGGTCTTTCCATTTTCACTTACTTTAAAAATCCAGTTGCCGCCTGTCTGCTGATAAAAACCGCCTTTTGGCAATAATATCGCTTCAGTTTCATCGCTTAAGGCCAGGCGAATCTGGAGCGTCTGTCCTCTTCTGATTCCCTCGGGAACTTCTCCGGCAAATTCCATATCCACCTGGAAACGGCCATTGGTAACCTGTGTATATACTTTCTTAATGATAAGCTTGTAGGTTTTGTTATTAAAATCGAAATCTCCTTTCAGTCCAATAAAAATTCGTGAAATATAATGTTCATCAATATCCACTCTTACTTTATATCCGCTTAAAACATCTATTTGCCCTAACCGTTCTCCTTTATTTTTCGACTGCCCAATTTCTGCATCCAGCGAGGTCAACTGGCCATCTATAGGTGCACGTACAATGAGATCACCAACTTTCTGGCGCATCACATTTAAAGCAGTTTGCGAACCTTCAAAGGACTGCCTTGCCTGGGTTACCTGTTGCTGGTTGGAAGCAGAATCCTGCTGCAGGATTTTATCAGTTAGCTTTTTCTTTTGTACGTAATAGTTATAATCATTTAAAGCCTTTTGATATTCCTGCGACCCAATTACTTTTTCTTCATACAAATGTTTGTCTAATTTATATACCCGTTCCGCCTCCTTTAGCTGGCTTTCCACGTCGGTCATTTGATTGAGCTTACTTACTGTATTCTGCTGGGCGGCATTTTTTGAAATCTGCATTTGCGTAAGCAGGTTATACACGTTGGTTTGCTGGGTAACAAGGCCAAGCTGCAAATCGGTATTCGACAATCTTAATATCGGTTGTCCTTTTTTCATCATTACGCCATCATCTACATATTTTTCTTCTACCCTGCCACCTTCAACAGCATCTAAGTAAATAGTGGTACGGGGAAGCACGATACCATTCACAGGAATGAATTCCTGGAAAGGTCCTTTTTTTATTTCGCTGATAGTTATCCTTTCTGTATCAACATTGAGCCTGCTTTTGCCGGAGGTAAAATAATAACTGGCGCCAATCAATAACACCAAACCAAGGATACCTCCTATCGTAAGGAGCCTTTTTTTTGACCATCTTTTTTTTGCAATAACTCTGTCCACGATTTATAATTAAAATTTTTTTAAGAAAAGTTCCCGGAATTAAGCCGGGAGCCTTTGCACACGATGAGAATAATTCAATACTTTATTATAAAACATACTGTCAACTGAATGCCATGTTTTAACGTAAATGATAGTCAATAAGTTACAGTGAAATTGATCTATCAGGATGTTCCTTAGTGATACAGGTAGTGTTCGATTTTGATACAGTGCTAACACGTGGAATATAGGCAGATTGTTAGGGAGATCCAGATGAAATAAATCGCAGATTCGAAAGTTAAAATTATTTAATTGCCTTAAACAATTCTTCATAAGTCCATATATTTCCTTTTACAAAAAAATTATATGTTTTATCCCAGTCTTCTCCTTTCCCCCACCCGATCATCGACGAGATAATTTTGGTCTTGCCCTCTCCCGCATCTTTAAACTGGATAAGTTCCTGGAGGTTGGCATCTTCACTTTGCGCCTTTTTAGAAAAATTATCATTCAGCTTTACTTTCAGGGTGAGTAACTCTCCTTCTATATAATTAATAATAGAAAGTTTTACAGAGGTGCTGTCAGCAAGTGATTTATTGGGATCATAGTTCGTGAGAATGTATCCTCCCGTCATCAATTCAATATGGACGACGGGCGCAATCCATTTTTTCAATTGTTCATCGGTTGTAAAAAATTCCCAGGCTGTTTTTTTATCAACCGGCACTAGCATTTCAAGCCTTAAAACTTTTTCAGCTGTCTTCGTTATGTAAGAAGTGTTCTGCACTTCCTGGCCGTGAGTAAATAAAACTGATAAAAAGAGTCCTAAGATAAACCCAGCCTTGCTTATATGCATCAGGATAAATATTGAAAGCTAAAATAGTAGTAATAAAAATAAAATGATTTGCAATTATATAAGCGGTATAATTTGAAACATTTTTATTATTACCATAACCCTGATTAAACAAGACGTTGAAGCTTTTGTGGTATATAAAATTCCCCGATCAAATACAATGACACCAGTACAGAGATACTAACGCAGATAGATAAGGCCTTAAAAGGCCCAGCGGCGATAACCTTAATATTCATCTCCGAGTGCAAACACAGGCTTCCTGTACATCCACTGTCCGCCTGTAAAGTCAGGGAATTCTACTGTCTGATTTCCGAGTTCAATTGACTTTTCACTTAAGGGCGAAATCGCACTCCAGGCTGCGGCATCATACACATCCATAGGTGTTGGCGTTTTTCGTTTGATGGATTCTATAAAGGCATGTATCACGAAAAAATCCATACCGCCATGGCCTGCTCCTGCGGTCTCTTTACTCCATCTTTTCCACAGCGGATGATCGTATTTATCAAGCCATGACTTCTCATCATCCCATTCGTCCTCCTTTGCCGATCTTTCCTGGATGTAAATACTTTTGTTTACATCCATCCATAATCCTTCCGTGCCCTGCACTCTGAAACCTAATGAATAAGGCCGCGGCAGATCTGTATCGTGCTGCAACAAAATAGTTTCTCCGTTAGCACAATTGATTGAAGTAGTAACCACATCGCCCAATTTAAAATTGACTTTCGCATTCGGGTGATCTTTGCCTCCCCATTTTTCAACGTAGTTATGTAACCCACGCGACTTGGAAGAAAACGAGCACAGAGAAAGAAAGCGATTGCCGTGATTGATATTTATAAACTGCCCGATAGGCCCAACTCCGTGCGTTGGGTACAGGTCACCGTTACGATGAACGGAATGTTCTGTTCTCCAATGCGCTTCTGAATATCCTTTCTCACCAAATTCAACGCCATGCTCCTTTCCATGTCCTCCATCATTAAATTTTATTCCACGTAAATCATGCTGGTATCCTCCCTGCAGATGAATTAATTCACCAAACAATCCCTGGCGGATCATATTTAAAATGGCCATTACATCTCTCCTGTAGCAAACGTTTTCCAGCATCATCACATTGGCATTGTATTTTTCCGCAGCCTTCACTACATCCCAATGATCCTGTAACGTGATCCCAAGGATAACTTCTGTTGCAACATAGCGGAGGCCGGCATCAAGTGAACCTATTACCATTGGCTTGTGCCATTCCCAGGGCGTGACAATTAATACTCCATCTAAACCGCCCTTTATTTCGAGCAACTTTTTCCAGGCATAATTATCTCCTGTAAAAACCTGCGGCATTTTTTTCCCGCTCTTATTAATTATTTCTTTTGAAGCATTCAATGCCCG
>JALZAJ010000206.1 GCA_030948465.1 Bacteroidota bacterium | reverse complement strand
AAGCGGGGCCGGCGAAAGAATGATGTACGTGTGCTGAAGAACACTACGCTGGCTTTAATGCCGGAGCACCTTGATATCTTTATCCAGGCATCGTGTTCGTTAGCCAGGGCTATGGTATGCGTATCTGGCTTTTATTTTTTTGCTTTAGGCGCTTTCTCTTTAGCTACTTTTCCAGGTTTTTCTACCTTTTCGCTTTCAACTTTCTCACCAGCAGCTTTTGTCTTTTTAGCTTTTGAAGATTCTGTCCCCCCGGCTTTTATTTTTGTGTCTGCCTTTTTGGTGGTGGCTGATTCAGCTTTAGCGCCGGCAATTGCTTTTTTACCTTTCTTAACGGGAATGCTTGCTTTTGATGATTCAACTATTCCATTTTCTTTAGCTTCAGACGCCGGTACAGTTATTACACAATTGTCAACGTGCAATCCGGGGATGGCAACATAGCTCTGAGCGTTATAATCGTTTACCCATCGTCCATCATTAATAAAAAGCGATAATGATACGTATGTCCTTCTTCTAATTGCGCAATAGCTTTAAAAGAACCATCGGGCTGTCTTTCCAATCTGGGCGCTTTTTCAGGATTCCAGTTATTAAAATCTCCAAGCAATATTGCTTCGGAAGCCCCTTCCACTGCTTCTGCAGGTAAAGTAAATGCGATTTTTGTTGTCATAATATTTTTTATTAAATAGTAAATTATATGCTGCTCATTTAATTCTTAAGCGAAAGTGTACCGTTACATCTCTTTAACTCAAAAATGCGTATGACAGGGTAAATTGATCAGGAGGTGTTCTTGTTGTCCTTTGAATGATCAACAACAATTTTAATAAAATTTTCCCCTTACTTATTAAAACCAAAAAAACCAAAATACCTGTTAAGAGCTGCTTTCTTAAAAATTAAGAATGGCGCGAAACTAAAAATTAATTATTTAACACCCCGGTTTTTAAAAGTTTATTAACTTTTTTATGGTGACAGAAACCCGGCCTTTTCCTGATAGTGAGATTACCTATGCAAACCGGCTTATTTGTCCTTATTGTTTTTTTGGCGGCTCCCTAAGAAAAAATGAGATGAGGCGTTAGTAAACGCAGATTTTTCATGATGATCTGATCCTACTCCGGGGCAGGAATATAGAAGTCATGTGGGATAGTAATAGCCCGCCGGGGAAATAAAGATTTCCCCTATCCATTGCTATTGCCGGTACGGATGTAAAACTTTGCGGCTGAAAACCGTCTTTTTCTGATAAGGCAGAAATTACTCCTGTCTTTACATTTAACTGTATCATTTTCAAAAATTACCTGCCAGTGCCTCCGGTACACGCCGCTTTTTTTATTATTATGATAATCAATTCCTGAATTAAAATATCCAAACAAACCATTCAGTTCTTTTGAAAGATTTCCTGAATCACTTAAATAAGATCATAAATTAATAATAATATTTTTGTACTCATCTTTCCATAACAACGCTGCCGATAATGGGTTTGATGGGCGTTTCATATCTTGGTTCCATAGCCATGATTTGTTCGGCTCCGGAGTTTTTTTACACTCAGATTTTCCCCCATCTTAATACATAAAATAAACCTTTGTATTTTAGTACTTCAATTATTGATGTTATCAAAGTTTGTACATGAGACCAATCATTCAAATCTCCCTCGATCTAACCAATATTGACGAAGCACTTGCAACAGCGGGGATGGCTATGCGTGCAGGCTTTGATTGGCTCGAAGCCGGAACTCCTCTTATTCTTGCAGAAGGATTGCATGGTGTAAAAAAATTAAGGAATGCTTTTCCAGGTATTCCCATTGTTGCTGATCTTAAAACAATGGATGGCGGTTATCTTGAAGCGGAAATGATGTTTAAGGCTGGCGCCACCCATGTGGTGGTGATGGCACGGGCACATGCAGAAACCATTAAGTGTGTGGTAAAAGCGGGTAAAGATTTCGGAGGCAAAGTAATGGGCGATAATCTTGCTTGTGACGATATGGTAGCAGCCGCAAAATGGCTGGAAGATCTTGGTTGTGATTACATAGTTCACCATATTGGTTATGATGAGAGGCGGGGAATTGCTGCGCAAGGCAGGAGAATGCCAAGCCCGTTAGATAAATTAAAAGAAGTAGTGAAATCAGTAAGTATTCCTGTGCAGGCCGTTGGTGGATTATCGCTTGAGCAGATAGTAAGATGTCCCGGGTATGGTGCCCCGTTAGTGGTATTAGGCGCTCCTGTAACTATTGACGCAGATGCTTTTAAAACGGCTGACGGAAATTTAGAAGAATCTCTGAAACTTATTTGTAATAAGATACATGCTTATGGTGACGTTGGAAATTTTAAACCGGCATGAAAGGGCATTGGTGAATAGTCATTAGTCAATTATTTGCCATGCGCACTCAAATTGATTAATGACAAAAGTCATAAAATAGTAAATAGGATATATTATGAAATCAGCAGCAGTTGTAAATTATGCACCCGAAAAAGGATCTGTTGAAATACGTGAAATTGACGAGCCGTTAATTGGTGAAGACGACGTATTACTTGAAGTAGAAAATGTGGGCGTATGCGGAAGCGATCTGCACCAATGGACAGCAGACCATAGCTGGCCCGTAAATTACCCTGTTGTATTAGGTCATGAATTTGGAGGACGAATTGCGCAATTGGGAAACCGTGTAACAGCATGGAATATTGGTGAACGGGTTGTGAGTGAAACGGCTGCCGTTATTAATCCCAGCAGCCCTATGACCCGTTCGGGTTTATATAATCTTGATCCGGACAGGAAAGGTTTTGGCTATGGTGTTAACGGAGCCATGACCCGTTATGTAAAAGTTCCCGCAAGATGTCTTCATCGTATACCCGGCAATCTTCCCTTTGAACAGGCCTGCCTTACGGAACCCTGTTGCGTTGCATACAATGCAGTGGTTGAAAATTCTGATATTAAACCCGGCGACCAGGTAATAGTAATAGGCCCGGGGACGATTGGAATTTTATGCGCGGCTGTCGCTAAGTTATGCGGGGCAGATGTTGCTGTGACGGGGCTTGCAGCAGATGAAGCCCGATTGCAGATTGCAAGGCAATATAGCTGCGAAACAATTACCGGCGACGCAACAGAATGGGCAAAGAGCAAAGATGGCCTCGGTGTTCATACAGTTATTGATGCAGCAGGATCAAGCTATACTTTAAAGATCGCTATGGATCTTGTTCGCCCAAAAGGCCATATTACCAAAGTGGGTTGGGGACCGCAACCATTCAATTTCTCGCTTGATCCGTTAGTGCAAAAAAATATTACACTGCAGGGAAGCTTTAGCCATAACTGGCCCATCTGGGAAAAAGTAATTTCTCTTTTAGCCAGCGGCAAACTTGATGTGAAACCAATCATTGGGGGTATATGGCCTATTGCTGAATGGGAAGAGGCGTTTAATAAAATGCATCATGGAGAGATTGTAAAAAGTGTTCTTAAACCTATATAACTATGCGACTAAAGGACAAAGTAATTATAGTAACGGGCAGCACAACCGGCATAGGTAAAGCGATTGCCTTACGCTGCGCTGCTGAAGGCGCTTTTATTGTTGTCCATGGTTTGGAAGAAGAATGGGGCAAAGAAGTTGCAGAGGAATTAGGAAAAGACAAAGCGGTACTGCATATTGAAGACATCAGCAACGAAGGCGCTCCTGAACGGCTTATATCACTTGCAACAAAACGTTTTGGGAAATTGGATGCATTAGTTAATAATGCGGCGATTGTTGCATCGTCTAACATTCATACCACGGACTTAAATTATTTAAGAAGGCTGATAGAAGTAAATACAGTTGCGCCTTTTGCATTAATAAAAGCAGCATTGCCGGAGCTAACAAAAAATCATGGATGTGTATTGAACATTGGTTCAGTGAATGCATACAGCGGCGAGCCAAACCTGTTAGCCTATAGCATGTCGAAAGGTGCATTGATGACAATGACCAGGAATTTAGGAGACACCTTGCACCGGGAAAATGGTGTAAGGGTTAATCAAATAAATCCCGGCTGGGTGCTTACTGAAACTGAAAGGATACGGAAGAAAGAACATGGCTTACCGGAAAACTGGTATGAAGAAATATCACCGGTATATGCACCCGCGGGCAGAATATTATGGCCTGCTGAAATTGCCGCTGCTGCCGTATATTGGCTCGCTGATGAAAGTGGTCCGATCAGCGGGCAGGTGGTAGACCTGGAACAACATCCTTTTATTGGCCGCAATCCGCCAAAGGACGCTTCAGCTATAAAAAAATAAGTAACGACGGGGTTTAAGTACTAACGGCAATGCGCAATTTGTTTTTACGGGATGGAAACCCAAAAAGTGGTTTCTATAAATTTTTAAATCAGTTCCAACGGCTATGAGGATTCGCTGCTGTTTCATTAGATCATTGTCTTGTCAGCAAACGAAAAGAAAAAAACTTCTCTTACACCGCATTACTGATAATACAATATTTTATCATGCCGAAATTAGCCGCATTTCCTAAAGCATTTATGCAAGCCCTTTGTAAAGATGGCAGCATGAAAGTTGCTGACTGGATAAAGCTCGCAGCAAAGCTTGACATTGACGGACTGGAATGGTATGCAGGCTTTATGGAAATGAAAGACGAGAGCAACTGGAAACTCTTTCGCCGCATGACAGAAGACACAGGAAAGGTAATTCCCATGATGTGTTGCTCACCTGATTTCACACATCCCGAAGAAGCATTCAGAAAAAAAGAAATTGAAAAAGAGAAGCGTTGGATAGACATAACCCACACATTAGGAGGCAGCTATTGCCGTGTGCTTTCAGGTCAGCGGCGCCCGGAACTTTCAATCGAAGAAGGCGTGAAGTTAGCGGCTGATTGTATCTATGAATGTTTGCCTTATGCGGCAGAAAGAAACATAACGCTGATACTTGAAAACCATTATAAAGATGACTTTTGGGAGTATCCTGAATTCGCACAAAAAGCAGATGTGTTTTGTAAATTGATGAATAGTATTCAACATCCTTTTTTTGGCGTAAACTACGATCCCAGTAATACTTACCTCGCCGGTGAAGACCCGGTTGAATTACTCAAACGGATATCGCATCGTGTGGTTACCATGCATGCAAGTGACCGGTATTTAAAAGAAGGAACTATCGAAGACCTTCGTCGTGAGGAAGGTGGCGCAACAGGTTATGCACAGCGATTGAGCCATGGCGAAATAGGTAAGGGCTTGAATGATTATGACGCAATCTTCTCTGAACTAAAGCAGGTTGGTTTTAATGGATGGATAAGCATTGAAGATGGTGTTGAAGGAATGGATCAACTGGAAAGAAGTGTAACTTTTTTAAAAAATAAAATTGCAGATTATTGGCAGTAACAAAGAATCAGTTGGCTCTATAACGGATGGAGTGAGTACGGAAACTGAATAGTGAAATTGCCACGACCTTCAGGTCGTGGTTACTAAAATAATTAATCCGGCTTTAGCCGAAAATTTTAAAGTGATACAATTATGAAAAATAAAATTTCATTGGCTTTTTATTATAAATTCACAAATTATATACCGAACCTATTTTGGCTAAAGCCACTACACCATTCCCAAAACTCCACGACCTGAAGGTCGTGGCAAATAAACCAATACAAATTGCGATTGAACCAATTAATTTCACAATCAGAGCCTCAATTAATGAAAGCCACTTTACTTTATCCATCCCAATGTTATCTCGGTGAAGGGCCTTTATGGCATGCAGAAAGAAAAAGTTGTTTTTGGGTAGATATAGAAAGCGGGGGTTTATATGAATACCACTGGCTGAATAAATCAATTCAAACATGGAAATTTAATTACAATGTTTCCATGATAGTACAAGATAAAAATGATAACCTGGTTATAAGCCTTGATACATCTCTTGCAAGATTTAATCCGGATAACGGAGAACATACATGGCTACTTGATATTGAAAAGGGGAATGATAATCGCTGCAACGATGCCCGGTGCGACAGGCTTGGGAGACTATGGATTGGTACCATGCACAAGAAACATCTTACCGGTGAAGGTTCTTTGTATTGTATTAATGAAGATAAAAAAATCGATAGAAAAATTGCCAGCACCACGATATCAAACGGGCTTACATGGTCGTTAGATAACACACGATTCTATTTTATTGATAGCCCAACGCGGGTAGTGCAGTCTTATATTTATGATGAA
>JALZAJ010000173.1 GCA_030948465.1 Bacteroidota bacterium | reverse complement strand
AAACCTGTTAAAAATAATACCACAATTCCCGCAATACGAAAAACATTTTTTGAAATAATTTTCTCCGGAAAAATATTTTGAACAGGTAACTCCCTGTTCCTGAGAATAAATAAAACGTAGGAAGCTATAGCAGAATAAATACCTGTTATGAATGCTTTATTTAAAATTATAGTAACCGTAACAGCGCGGTTAGAATAAATATTTTTCCAATCAATTAACAGGCTAATCAACATGGCAAACCACACAATGCCGGCAGCATATTGAATGATCTTTATTTTTGCCTTTTGAAATAACCAGTATAGTAAAACGCATTCCGATGCCCAAAATAACGTGATGCTATTTCCATGCAATTGAATGGGAGCGGTTAAGGAAATAAATGTAAGCGTAATGCCAACGAAGAGGTATAAAATATTTGTATCCACTTTCCTTTTCCTGAATAAAACCCATGAAGCGACCAAATTAAATAGGCCGATTAATATGGTAAATAAACCCCTGTATTCCGGTGTATGCATTTCCGTTATGCAATACAAGCCGGCCGCGAAGTATAAGCCGGTGTTGGCTAACAGAATACTAAAATCTGCGGCAATAAATTTTTTATTCTCTTTAATATTATTTGCAATATTTATAAAAAAGAACAGGAGATAAAAAATGGAGGCGAATAAAAACCCATTGGCATAGATATTTGCAGCAGCGGCATCGGGCACTGAAAACAACCACCCGGCAAAAAGAATAATGGTAAAGATAAATGCCAGCAAATTCATTAAACGCCAGGCTTTGTTATAGGCAAGAACCAAAAGACCCACATTAAGAACTATGAGATAGGTAAACAATACTTTATAGTTACCGCTTCCATCACTCACTAAAAATGGCGCCGCGAAACCACCAACCAAAGCTATGATTGCCAGCTCCTGGCGGTCATACAAAATAGATAGTATTACGGCAAAAGTCGTGATGACAATCATTATGACGAAAGCTGTTAACTGGCTGAACAAATGAAACTGGTGATATGCAAGAGTGATCGTAAAATAAAATATCGCCAACCCACCTCCTACCAGCACTGAACTAAATGCTGTGTAATTATCGCGGAGTTTGTGTGCCAGAAAAACTAAAATGCCTCCACACAGCAATCCAATTCCTACGCGTCCTACGGGGCCGATCCAATTATTGTCGATCGCAAATTTTACAAAAAAACCTATCGCCAAAACCAATATGGCTATACCAATTTTGCTGACAAGATTTTCTCCAATAAATTTTTCCAGGTCGGGGTTTCTTTCAAAAAATGAAGGCTTGGGTTTAAGAACGGCCTTAGGTGGACCTGCAACAAATTTAGGTTCAGCAATTGCATTGGCTGGCTCCGGTTGAACAATTCGTTCCTCAACTTTTTCCGGTTCAATGTCTATTTTTTCGGCAGGGATTATTTCTGGTACCGGAGACGTTGACGCCGGTTGTTCCGGCGTCCTTTTAAAAGATGATTGCCAATAATCTTCGTTGGCTTTCTTAGCTTTTGTGTCAACGGCCGTTTTTATGCTTTTAGATTCCTCAGAAGGTAATGAGGAATAAATATTTTTTAACTGCCGAATTTCGGACTCCATTTTTTTCAAACTACCGGTAACATAATTTCTAAACTTTACCAGTACTATTAAAATAAATATCAACAGCAGAATTATAATCTCTTGCAAAGGAAGCGGTTTTGGTTGGGCTAAAGATATAGTCTTTTAAGCTCTAATATATCTGATTAAAAAGATAAAACAGTCAACATTTTAAAGCTCATTATTTTTCCCACCACTCTCATCTTTTTTAATATTAAATCCAGGTACCACATAATCTTTCGGCAGATAGTCTGCAGGAATTGTCGTTGTGTTTCCGTCTCTTAAATTGCTGTAATGTGACGACATTATTTCAACGCCGGCTTCATTGAATTTATCCTGTATATTTTGGTGAAGATGAGAATAGATAATGGCTTGTTTGTTTGGTTCTTTTGTGTATGCATTTATTTGGTAGCTCACATAAAAATCATCGAGGCTGATTTGTAAAACAAAAGGCGCAGGCTCTTTTTCTATCATAGGCGTCGCAGAGGCCGCATCAATCATTAACTGGTGAATCTGCCTCCATGGCGAGTCATAGCCAATAGTGATGGTTGTGTGAATGATCAATCCCTTATCTGCTGCATCACTGCTAAAGTTAGTTGTATGGCTGTTCATTACATTGGAGTTCGGAATAGAAATGATTTCATTTTTAATTGTCCTGATCCTTGTAACCAACAATGTTTTCTCAATAATGTCACCGGTAATATCAGCAATTTTTACGCGGTCGCCGATTTTAAAACCCCTCATATACGTGAGCACGAGCCCAGCAATAATATTGCTTAAAGAACCCGCTGAACCAAACGTGAATAAGACTCCAAGGAATACGGAAATACCCTGGAAAGCGGGACTACCGCTCCCCGGGAGATACGGAAACATTACCACCATCATAAACGCCAGAACAAGTATTTTGACAATCTGAAACGTTGGGTTGGCCCAGTCCGGGTAAAAACCATTAATCTTCAGGACGCCTGATTCTATTTCATTTTTTAAAAATTTTAATCCTTTCAGCAGGTAACGAAACACGATGATGATTACGATGATGGTAAAGAGATTTGGCAAAAAATCCCAGATGCTTCTAAAAATCTTTTTGAGAGGGGATATAAAATATCCGAGCAGTGTATCCGCA
>JALZAJ010000073.1 GCA_030948465.1 Bacteroidota bacterium | reverse complement strand
ATGCCATCTTTCAACGACCCCGGTAAAATAATTATCACTTGCAGCAAACGATTGTCTCAATACTTACAAGCTGAGATCGTGGAATTAGGATTCAAAGTTGAAAGAGTTTTTTCAACCGGTGTTGAATTACATGGAAGTTTGAATGATTGCATCCGGTTGAACTTGAATTTATGTTGTGCCAGCCAGATTTTGTACTCTCTGGATTCTTTTAAATGCAATAACCCGGATCAATTATATAAGTCGGTTTTGGAAATTCCCTGGGAAAAAATATTGATGCAAAACGGATATTTTTCCGTTACAAGTTTTGTAGATGATCCCACAATAAATAATTCTTTGTTTGCCAATGTAAAAGTTAAAGATGCCATTGTCGATCGCTTTCGTAATAAAGTCAGCGTTCGGCCCGATACCGGACCTCAATTACAACACGCTGTCATACATTTATTCTGGAGGTCAGGAGTTGCAGAAATTTTTATCGATACATCCGGAGAAACTTTGTCAAAGCATGGCTATAGAAAAATCCCCGGCCAGGCTCCTATGCTGGAGTCGCTGGCAGCGGCTACATTACTGGCTGCAAAATGGGATCGCAAGTCAACCTTTATTAATCCCATGTGCGGATCTTCCACGATTGCAATAGAAGCGGCAATGATGGCTACGAACAGGAAGCCCGGATTATTTAGAAATAATTATAGCTTCATGCATATTAATGGCTACGATGAAAATTTTTATACTGAAGAAAAAAAGCGATTAAACAATCAAATTGTTAACGAACCTAACGTTAAGATCATTGCATCGGATATCAGCGGAGACGCAATAAATATTTCAAAAATAAATGCTAATGCGGCCGGAGTAGGCGACCTGATACATTTTATGGTATGTGATTTCCAAGAAACTGAAATTCCTGACAAGGATAAAGGAGTTATTTTTTTAAACCCTGAATACGGAGAACGAATGGGTAATAAATTGGAATTGGAAGAAACCTATAAAACGATCGGCGATTTTTTAAAACAAAAATGCGGAGGATATATGGCCTATATATTTACGGGTAATCTCGAACTGGCAAAAAAAGTCGGCTTAAGATCAAGCCGGAAAATTGAATTTTATAATAGTAAAATTGATTGCAGGTTATTAGAGTATGAGCTTTACGCGGGTTCCAGAAGAACGGATAAAGACATCCAATAAAATACAGGCACTTTTCAAAAGCAAAGCTCCTCATATACCCATTGCTTATTAGACACTCACCTTTCTTATAAAAAATTTTACCGGGAAATGTTGCAGGTTTTAGATCTAAGCCCTACATTTACATCCAACTTACAAGAAAATATACCCTGCTTATCCCTCTCCTCTGAATTACAAAATTACTCCATTGCTTTATATTAGATGCGTTAGTTATAGAATCTAAGATTCTAATTAATTAAAGTCACAAAGTTAGTATATCCGATTACCAATAATTACCATTCCTTTGAAATGCACAGGCTCCAATTCTGCATTGCCTGATTCATATATCCATAAAGCCGCCGGGTAAAACTGATTAGCGTTTTCAATCGTTAGTAGAATGCAAATGCTTAGCCGGATAAATTTTACCTATTTCCCAATATTCTAAGAAAGTAATTTTTTAATCTGTAAATAGCGAAAAAATGAACAAGAATGTTTTAAGCATTAATGGGAATGTTGCAATGAACTATCTTTTAAAAACAGGTTTTTCTGATAAATATAAGGTGATAACTGTCGCAAATGTGTTTGACGCGTTGCAGGAACTAAAGCGAAATGAGAAAATTGAAATGATCCTGGTTGACATCGATCATCAAACTGAGGAATGTGTGGATTTTGTTCAACATTTAAATAGCAGCCGGCTATATTCCTGCTCTGTAATTATTTTGGGTAGCTCTCAAAACAGAGAATTGGCAAAAATCCTTAGCGCAAATAAGGATGTACATGATGCGTTTATCAAACCTTTTGATCCATTAAACCTTTCAAGATCCATAGATGACTTGTTTCGTCAAAAATGGCATTATAATTAGAATACGACATTTAAACTCCGAAATATGAATACTTTTTACACAGCTTACACAAGACTTGTTCATGAAACTACTTACTACTTCGTAAAAAAATTTTCTACTTTCCCGGAATTAGCCGGTGTACCAGATATTCTGGAAAGTTATGGCATGCATACCGATTTTAACCGGGCTTGTCACATTGCCAAAATTGATGATCCTGCAATAAAGCAACAATTACTAAACCAAATCGGGTTTAGAACCGCTAATGATGCAAAAGTGATTCAAATGAATCCACAAAATGTGATGACTGCGGTATAAAGATTTCGGTCGGTAGCCAATAAAAATTTTAGCAGAATATATTGGAAGGTTATATTAAAACAAGACTATTCAGTTATTAATTCACTTATAAATACCGCCTGTTTACCTTAATAAATAACCTAAGTCATCTAAAAAGCATTTTTATCGCCTTTAAATACCTGGTAAATGGTTAGAAACAAGATCTGAATGTCAAGCCACAAGGTCCAGTTTTCCAAATACCATAGATCCTTATTTACCCTGCTTTTGATTTGGTCGGGCGAAGTTATTTCTCCTCTCAGGCCGTTGATCTGCGCCCATCCCGTAATTCCGGGCTTTAAGAATTGCCTTATCATATACTGATCAACTGTTTTAGAAAAATCATTAGTGTGTTTAAGCATGTGCGGACGGGGACCTACTACGCTCATCTCTCCTTTAAAAACATTTAAAAATTGAGGGAACTCATCAAGACTTGTTTTCCGGATAAATTTTCCAATTCTGGTAACCCGGACGTCAGCCTTGGTAGCTTGCTTTAATTCTGATTCGCTGTTGGCCTGCATGCTTCTGAATTTCATGCAAAAAAACTCTTTATTATTTTTTCCGGTTCTTTTTTGAAAGAAGAAAATAGGGCCTCTGGATTCAAGATAAATTAATAAGCCTAATAAAGGAATCATCCAGGATAAGATAAATAAGATTACCAGGGTACTGATAATTACATCCACTATTCTTTTTTTTAACCTGTTTCCCACATCTACCAGGGGCTCACTTCTTAATGAAAGTATGGGAAGGTCCCTATAGTAGTCTACGTGAACAGCCTGGTTAATAAATTTTGAAAGATTCGGAACAATTTTAAATCTGATAAACTCCTTTTCGGCTTCGTACATTAAGGTGTAGATGTCCTTATTTTGTTCGGGCGTAATAGTTGAATAAATCTCTTCAATTCTATTATCTTTCGAAACCTGCAAGGCATTATTAATATCGGAAATAATCGGGTAATGCGATAATTCATGTAAGTTGTTTTGATCTTCGATATAGCCCACCAATTCGGTGTTAATTCCATCTTCTTCGATATAACGGGCTAATTTTTTCGCAGTTTCATTATACCCTAAGATAACAACCCGCTTTATAAACGGATGCCGGTTTTTAAAGTACTTATTTATGCCAAGATATAGAAACCGGTTTAGAAATAACCCCAGACCGAAACTTAGCAATGTAATAATAATATACCAGCGGGAAACGACATATTCCCTAGAAAAAAACAGGTAAAATAGTATGGCAATAACCCACAAAATATATACCTGCATAGTCCTCTTTGTAAAAAAGCCAAAGTTGAGAATTATTTTATCCGCATAAGTCCTGCAGATGAAGGATAATAACAGCCAAAATGCATTGGAAACAACCAAATACTGAAGGTAGGGATGAATATAATTATAGATGATTCTTTCGGTTAATAAAAATTGTGCGAGTAAATGAATGACATTTAATACGATAAGATCCAAACTTATTAAGACCATTTTAAGATAACGCTCAAATTGTTTATTCATGTCAGCAAATTGCTAAATTAAATTTTGAAGGACAACTATGTTTTTCTTATAACGCTTATTGGAGATAAAAATTAGAAAACATCGAATGTTATTTGACTATGCATAGCCGGCTTAAAAATAATTCCACCTAATGGCAATTATTAATAGATGGTAATATAAATTAATAAATAGTAATATAATATGAATTTTGGCCGGTGTTTCGGATAACCTTGAGCTTAACAATGATAAGTAATTATAAGGCCAAAGCTGCTCAGTTACCGGTGACTTATGGGATTTAATTCGTTATTGATAGGTCGTTTCTGAATTTTTTAAGGAAATATTTTTTAGGAATGGACGACGTCTCTTTGACAAATTTTCCTTTTCCATTCCTGCTATCAAGATAAATCCTAACGAAGGCAGGTTTATTCTAACGGTCTCATTTTTTACTGAAATTAAATTTCCTGCCATTGAATAAGAAGACCCATTAGTTATTTGCAGTGTATCATTTAAATTTACTTCTGTTTGTTCTAGTTTTATGTCCTGGTAGTTAGTAGTAAATTCTTTTATAACTTGTATTTCCGCATCCCTGATTATCGCGGGCTTTCCCAGCCAATATAAAAGGCTTACCACACCCTCTGCTTTTAAAACGCGTTTAATTTCAACCTCATCAATATGGACGAACACGTACGACTTAAATAATGGTTCACAAATCATTTTGCTTTTCCACGATGAATCTGGCCTTATGCAATTCATCGGACAAAAATTATCGATTTTCCACTTAGTAAATAACGCAACAACTTTTTTTTCGCACTGAGGTCTTGTGTAAATTGCGTACCAATTTTTCTGCATATCTATTTTTTTAATAACAGTTTGCAGCTTTTCAATGGATAAGATACTTTTGGACTTCAGGCATTCGCTGCTTGTTATCAGGATAACTCCGCCGAGTGCATACAAATGCACAATTCTTACATAACAAATTGCAACCAATAATGAATGATAATTACCAGGATTGGACTTATAATCTGGTGATAAAACGTAATTCTATAGTAATTGGAATGAAGGCTAGGCTGGTATTTAAATAGAATTTGGATTCATTAATTTGTAAAATATGACTAAATAACAAATTAAAGATTTGATATTAGTGCAAACATAATATTTAAAACAAGAAAATCCAAATCCCTGTATTATAATTTTCCACTATTAATGTAATGTTTATATCAAATTAATAAAAAGGAGATAGCAACTATTCAACCCAACTCTTCGCAAAAAATATTGGGGAATAGAATTTATATTTTCTCTATCATATCTTCTTTTTTATTGTGACTTACCTTTAGCGCAGCAACAAAAACCGCTCCTCCGATGACATTTCCCGGAACCGCGAGGCTAATAAAATGAACGTAGTGATATATAGTAATGGTATTTCCTGTAAGCATAGCTGCAAACATTTCAACAGATCCAACAATGCAATGATGAAGTCCCGTAACTCCAATAACAAAGGTTACCAATATAATAAGTAAAAGACGGCTGATTGTTTCCGTAGTGGATGAAATAAGCCAGGCAAGTAATCCCATTAACCATCCTGCAAATACGGCGCTGCCAAACAAGGAAGTCCAGCTATAATGAGGAATCTGTTCTGCAATATGCTGAAAAGCTTCAGGTTTTATAATTTTCATCTCAACCGGAAGGGTAGATAATATCAATGCAAAAATGAAACAACCAATGAGATTCCCGCTAAGAACCACGCCCCATAATTTAAAGAGACTTTTAACTTCTTTTTTTCTGCTTAACACCGGAATTACGGCAATGGTCGTCTGCTCAGTGAACAGTTCTTCTCTTCCAATAATTACGAATATAAAACCCAACGGGTAACTTAATGCCAGCAAGAGATGCATGGCGGGAGCACTGATCCTGTTTTCAAAAAGGGAAAATAAAACGCCCATTAAAAGAATGCTGAAACCGATTTCAAGACCCGCTGCCAGAGCAGAAAGAAACAACGACCACGAAGGTCTGGAATGTTGAATCAGCCCATCCTCACTTAAATGATCCAATATTTCATGAACCTGGCTGGGGTTTTTTGGAATTTTCGCCATAGAAAACAAATATCGTGATTTTCACAACGTTAGATCTAACAAGAAAATGAAATGGAAAAAGCCAGTTGAAAAAAACAAACATTCGCCCTGACGAAGATATAAAGATCGCAAAGTAGTGGTTCGTATGTGCCCTCACTTAATAAAAAAACCGGCTTATGATACCTTAGCAAATAATCAAGACGTTATCAACTTATATAACTCCTGCCAATTCTAAACTTCTCTTTTTTACTTTGCGCAAATCCAT
>JALZAJ010000044.1 GCA_030948465.1 Bacteroidota bacterium | reverse complement strand
TTTACCCTTCCGTACCAGTTGCCTCCAAGACGACTTACAAGGTCCAGCTTTCGCTGATCCATTCTTCCATTTTCATTCAAAATAATTTCATTGATATGCATCAGTATTACTTCTGCAATTACCAGGTTTCCAGCGCCGCCTTCCGTACCCAGCTTTTTTATTTCGAGCACTTTGCATTCCATTTGAACAGGACTTTCTTTTACACGGGGCGGCCTTATAAGTTGCGAAGGCTCTTTAGTAAATCCGGCTTTTAAAAATTCATCTGTTCCCTCAGGATATTCGCAACTGCTGAGGCTCACCTGCTGCACCATATCGTAGGTCACTATATTTATTGCGACTTCAGGAACTTCTAAAATATTTTGTAAAGTATGTTTCGTTGTATTATCTCTTACCCTGCGGCTTGGCGAAAAAATAATGACAGCAGGATTAGTGCTGAACAAATTAAAAAAACTAAATGGGCTAAGATTTACGCTTCCTTCCCAGTTAATTGTCGATGCAAAACAAATAGGCCGCGGTGCAATGGCATGCTGCAAAAAATGTTGTACATCAGTAGTTTTAATGTCCTTTAATAACAGGGATTTATACATACGTTATACATTCTTTTTCAATGCAAGAATCGAAAAATCACTTTCGTCTTTTACAATGGTATTTTTTAATTTCCCTAAACCTTCTATTTCCATTTCTACCTCATCGCCTTCCTGGAGCCATTGTTCTTTATAATCAGGATCATTTAATTTTCCGGTTCCATTGAGCTCGAGGAAGCAGCCTGTGCCCACTGTTCCGCTGCCTATTACATCGCCGGGATATAACTGAACTCCATAACTGCTTCGCTCAATGATCTCAGCAAATGTCCAGTCCATATCGCCAAGATTTCCATCGCTTACCTCCACGCCATTTACCCGGCATTTCATTCCTAAGTTGTAAGCATTACCCGTATGATTTTCTTTTGGCTCAATTCTATACTCCTCCAATTCATCGGGCGTTACGAGCATGGGACCAATTACCGTTGAAAAATCTTTTCCTTTTGCGGGGCCAAGATTCAACTTCATTTCTTCCATTTGCAGCCCGCGGGCACTCACATCATTCATGATCATATAACCGCCGATGTATTCGTCGGCTTCTTCGGCTTTTATATTTTTACCGGGTTTGCAAATTACAATGGCCGCTTCCAATTCAAAATCAAGTTTATAAAGATGATCGGACATGCATACAATTTCGCCCGGCCCTTGAATGCTGTTGTGATTGGTGAAATAAAAGATCGGAAACTGATCGTATTCCGGTATCATATCCACTTTCCGGTTGCGCCTGGCAGAAGCAACGTGTTGCCTGAATGCATACGAATCGCGGCAACTGGTAGGATGCGGAACCGGCGCAAGTATTTCAACCTCATCAATTGAAATACCGGTAAATTTTTTATTGCCTTCAACCAGGCCGCGATTGATCGAGTGAGCCAGCGGAAATATATCTTCCCAAAAATTTAAAAACATCGTCATGCTTACCGGCAATTCAGGGTGCAACCGGTCACTGTCATACAACATACCATCAACTAAAAAAGCGAGCTGTGCATGATCTTCTTTTAAATAAGAAACTAATTTCATTTATATAAATTTTCAATGAAGCCGCAAGGTAATTATTTATGAAGGAAGCATTGTTGAAGCTATTTTGATGCGAAATAGTAAACGGTTTAAATTTATCAGGAAGGAGTATGAAATTTTTTCATATTTATTTAATTTTGCATAGGAAAAATCAGTATATGAAATTCGATAAAATTCATAACAAAGGCCAGGCTCAAATTTTCAGGAATCAATATCTTGAATACCTTACTAAAACTCACCCGATTGTCATTTGGGGAATGTATTTGCCTGTAATAATTTACTTGCCATACGTGGCGTTATCACAGTTTGATTTTCCGGCTTTAAGAACGATTTTACTTTTCTTAGGAGGTGTTTTTTTCTGGTCTTTTTTCGAGTACATAATGCATCGCTTCATATTTCACTGGGTAAGCGATAGCCCGCGTGCTAAAAAAATTGTGTATGCACTTCACGGCAATCACCATGAATATCCCAGGGACAGGGAACGGTTGTTTATGCCGCCGGTTCCCAGTCTTATTATTTCTTCCTTATTATTTATTATTTTTTACGCACTGATGGGAATAAATGGGTTCGTGTTTTTTCCAGGATTTTTATTGGGCTATCTTATATATGGCAGCATGCACTATGCAATTCATGCGTGGCATCCTCCTTTTAAATGGATGAAGCCCATTTGGCGTAATCATCATTTGCATCATTATAAAAGTGATGATTATGGGTTTGGCGTCAGCACTCACTTATGGGACAAAGTTTTTGGAACAAACTTCAATTTTAAGCAGGAAAAAGAAGATAAGGAGGCTGCGCAAAAAATAATGTTTTAACACAGTTCAATCGAAGGTTTTTGACAGGTGCTTTGTTTACCAACGATCATCTTCGTCAGGATTTTTTCTATCGTTAAATTGCTTTTGGGTTTCAACCTTTTGCAATTGCCGGATAATAATAAGGTCAGCTATTATTGATGCAGCATCTGAATCCTGGCGCTCTTTCAGTAACTGTTTCAATTTTTTTTCATCTATATCAATCCGGTAAAGAAGTTGAATAAGAGAGGGGAAATCATCATTGATAAGCCTGTTGATAAGAGTTACCAATTGTTCTTTGATTTCGTTAGCCTTTCCCGGATCGAAGCGGTTGGTTACTTCAAAAATCTGGTTAATTAATGATGCTTCGTTTGACGATTCCATGGGTTAATATTTTTCTAAAATGCCCAGGCCAAATAAAGCAAAATCATATTTTACCGGATCATTTTTGTCAAATTTTTTCAATTCATCTGTAAGCTCAATGGCCGCCTGCCAGTCAACTATTTTCCTATTTAATAAATTGAAACCCCTGGCGACTCTGGCCACATGCACATCCACCGGGCAAATCAAATGCGAAGGTGAAATTTTTTTCCATATCCCAAAATCAACGCCTTTATTATCGTTGCGAACCATCCATCGCAGGTACATGTTTAACCGCTTGCAGCTCGATTTTTTGTGTGGTGAAGCAATGTGTTTTTTTGTTCTTTGAGGTACATCTGCCATGGAGAAAAAATATTGATGAAAATAATTTATTGCTGCTTCTACTTTATTGTTTTGCACCAGCGTATGTTTATTAAAAAATGCATTTTCCAGGCTTTTGTTTTTTGAATAATGAAATTTAAAAAAAGAAATAAAATAAAGCAGATCGGTATCGTTAAATGTGCGGTGACAAAATCCAACCAGCTTTTTCAGATCCTCATCATTATGATTAACGCAAAAATCGTGCGGAGCGTTATCCATTAATTCCAGCAATGTTTTGCCTTTGTTTATAATCGTTTTACGGATTCCCCAGGCAAAGATTGCCGCAAAAAATCCTGCGATTTCAATGTCTTGTTTTTTTGAAAATAAATGTGGAATGCATACAGGATCCTCTTTAATAAAAGACGGATTATTGAATTGAATCACTTTTTTGTCAAGAAAGTTTTTCAGGCCGGTAGCTATAATCTTTTTCTCCAATCATTAGGATTTCCTGAGTGATGAAATTGATAAGAAATTTTATCCAATTGCCTGGTCAAGATCAGCTATCAAATCATCGGCATTTTCAATACCAACACTTAACCTTAGCAGAGAATTTACCAGGCCATTTTTCAATCTTTCTTCAAGAGGAATACTTGCGTGAGTCATACTTGCCGGATGTCCGATCAGGCTTTCAACACCGCCAAGACTCTCTGCAAGTGAAAATAATTTTGTGGAAGAAAGTACTTTATTCGCCGCTTCCATGCTATCATCTTTGAGCGTAAAGCTCATCATACCCCCATAACCCCGCATTTGTTTTTTAGCAATAGCGTGATTGGGATGATCTTCAAAACCGCACCATAATACTTTATCAACTTTTGGATTTTTTCTCAGCCAGGTTGCTATTTTTTCTCCATTCTCACAATGCCGCTGCATGCGCACATGTAACGTTTTCAAACCTCGCAGAACTAAAAAACAATCCTGCGGACCAGGAACGGCGCCGGTACTGTTTTGTATAAAAGCAAGCTTTTCATTTAGGGCTTCATCATTCATAATAATGCAACCATGAACCACATCGCTATGGCCGCCTAAATATTTTGTTGCAGAATGCAAAACCAGGTCTGCGCCCTGGTCTAATGGGTTTTGTAAATAGGGAGATGCAAAGGTATTATCCACGCACACGAGAATATGATGTTGTTTAGCAATTGCCGATACAGCAGCAATATCGGTAATATTCATCAAGGGGTTAGTGGGAGTTTCTGTCCAGATAAGCCTTGTATTTTTATTTACATACTTGTTAATTTCCGCAGCATTCTGCATATTTATAAAATGAAATTTCAAACCATATTTTTCAAAGATTTTTGTGAACATCCTGTAGGTTCCCCCATACATATCATTAGCGGCAATTACTTCATCGCCCGGGCTTAAAAGCTTAATAACCGCATCGGTGGCTGCGGAGCCGCTTGCAAAGCATAATCCATACTTACCATTTTCAATAGCAGCTAATGCATTTTGCAAAGCATCTCTTGTAGGATTTTGCGTTCTTGCATATTCATATCCTTTATGATTTCCCGGGCTTTCCTGCACATAGGTTGAGGTTTGATAAATAGGTGTCATGATGGCTCCGGTAGAAGGATCAGGATGCACTCCGGCATGAATTAGTTTGGTTTCAATATTCATATATGATGTAGATTTTTAGTCCCGGTAAACGAACCAGGTTATGATTTTTTAAAAATTTATAATAATGCTATTAGAATTCAATAGGCAAAGAAACTTTCACATTTTCCCAATACATATCCATATCTGCCCCCCTGGTGGTTTTATCAAAAGCGATCGTCATGGCTTCTGTAGTATCATATTTAGTTACCGGAAGGTCCACTCGTAAAAGGTCTTTTGCCTGGTCGTACCTGAAGCTTCCCCATATATCCGTTTCTTTGTTAAGAATTAACGTCCATTTATCAGGATACGGAATGGCGTATAACGTATAACGACCCTTCTTCACTTTCTTACCATTTATTTTTACGTCTTTGAAAAATTCAATTTCAGTCGCTTCGTTTGCGCCAAGTCTCCACACTTTCCCATATTCCTGCAATTCGCCGAAAACCATACGGCCATTGAGTTGTGGCCTGCTGTATATTACACGCATCACGAGGGGCTCCGTGGCTTTATCCTGTATTTTAAGAATAGGATAATTAGTAGGATAATAACTCATATCCATCGGAGATTTATCGAGAGGCGGAAGCTGCGAAGAATTCATTTGCCCTTCAGAACGAAGAGCCC
>JALZAJ010000038.1 GCA_030948465.1 Bacteroidota bacterium | reverse complement strand
ACTTGCCATTAGGATGAAACACAAAGTGACGCGGCCCCTCTCCTTCACCAACAAATTCAAATGGAGGTTTTGACGGAATAAGCGGTTCTTTTAATAATGGATTAAATTTATAGATCATTATTTTATCTATACCAAGATCAGGAGTAAATAAATAATTTTGCGCGGGCGAGAAAACGGCCGAATGTACATGAGCTTTTTCCTGGCGATTTTTATTGATACTGCTTCCTGTATCCTGCATCAACTGAACATGCGGGTTTATAGAACCATTTTTATTAAGGGGGAATACGGAGACGCTTCCTCCGGAATAATTCGCAACGATCAGCCATTTATTGAATTTATCAACGGTTACATAACAGGGATCATCTCCGCCGGTAGGCTCGCTGTTTATAAAGTTAAGTTTAGCATTTTTTGTATCGAAAGAAAAGGCGCTTACCCTGCCCGGATCAGAACCATTTGTTTCATTTACAGCATACACATACTTGTCATTTCCGGAAACGGTGAGATAGGAAGGATTGACCACACTATCAGTATGACTTAACAAGGTTGCTGCACCGGTTGACGCGTTAAAACGATAAACATAAATTCCTTTACTTCCTGTGCCGGTATACGTGCCGGTAAACAAATAAAAATCTTGCCCGGCGCAAGCAATCGAAAATAGCAGGCAAAGTAAAAGAACGGATATACGCATTTTGTGTTTTTGAAAAGATGAACAATCGCCCTGAAATATAACAGGATTGCAAAAGAAAAAGAGTTTGCCCAAATTTTCGCAAGGTTGTCAACCTTTAATATGTTTGTTTCAATTTAAAATTCATTTTTAAAGTTGACAACCTTTTAAATTCCAGAGTGAAAATCTGGGCTGCACCCTAAGAAAAAGTAAAGTACTACAACTTCTATAATTTTGAAAAAATAATTAAATCCTCACTGAAAATCTTTCTGCACTGCCATGGCGGTTATAAGAATATTATTTCGCAAGTATAGATTTCCTTGATTAATAATCACAGGCATTTAAACTTTACGATCCTGTAATTTTTACCTTATTACGGTAAACGCTTTAAAGGAAATTTCATCGGGATATGATACCTCTACCTCATCCACTTCTGCGTTTTCCGGGCCTTTCTTACACCAATCTATAAACATTTCCACCGCGCTTTTTTCACCTGTGATCATCGCTTCCACATTTCCATCGACGGTATTTTTAATCCATCCTGTAATGCGATATTTCTCCGCAATTTTTTTTGCAGTCCCGCGAAAAAATACGCCCTGAACTTTTCCTTTTATGTCTAAGTGTGCTGTGATCATATATCCTAAATGTATTGAGTGCTGTAGGAAAAAACGCGCCGAAGTAGGTGTTCCTGCTCAATTCCTGCTTGTTCTTTTTACAAAAATAAATTATAAGAACAAAATGAAAACGTATAATTACGTTAACCCTTAGTAAATATATCGCACTAATATTAAGGCAATAATGCCCTTGTGAGTTGCCGTGAGGCTTTCTATGTTTGCCCCAGAAGTTGATGATATTTATAACAGAATTAATATCCATGAAAAACTTTCAACATCCATGAAAAACACCAATATCAATCAGCTTCTAAAACGATCCAATACCTGCGAATGACAACACCCATGAAAACATCCTAAGATCCTTTAAATCACAGGAAAACTAATTAAACCCACCATCAAGTTATTTTCCTGAAGAACTCCTGCAAAAAATGCGGGAGTTTTTTTTGGTGCAGCACCGAATTTCGCAAGGTTGTCCACCGTCATGTTTGTTTCAATTTTAATCTCAATTTTTAAGGTTGGCACCTCTAAAGCAACATGCGATCATTGATGAAAATTGCGGAACTTTAAAATATAATTTTTCCAATATGCATAGCGAACATTTGTCATTTCAGCACCAGGAGGGAACTGTTGACGGTTTATATATTTCCAATAAACCCGATGAGCCTTTAGTTATTATTATTAACGGCCATAATGGGTTTTATAATTATGGCATGTTTCCGCACATACAAAAAAGCCTTGCGAAAAATGGCGTGTCAAGTTACAGTTTCAATTTCAGTCACGGTGGTGTTACCGGTGATGGTGATTATTTTGACGATTTAGGAAAATATGAAAAAAATTGTATGCGCCTGGAGGTTGAAGACACCCTGTGTGTATTACACAATTTGAATTCTGATAAATTTAAAAATCATACTAAAATATTTTTGCTGACCCATAGCCTTGGAGGTGTGCCAACAATTTTTTCGGCGTCAAAGGCACAGGAAGAAAAGATAAAAATTGCCGGTATTATTCTAATAAGCACAGTTAAGCAACTGAACTTTTGGCCTGAAGAGATGCTCGAAGAATGGCAACAAAATAAAGTCTATTACAAAATGAACAATCGCACAAAGCAAATGCTTCCACAGGGTGAAGAATTTTTAGCCGAAGTGATGGAAAGCGATACAAAATGGAATGTAGAAAAAGAGATAAAAAAGCTCCGGCAACCTTTCTTAATTATTCATGGAGAAAATGATGAAGCCGTTCCGGCAGAGAATAGCCAAAGTCAATTTGAATGGATCAAAAATAATAGTGAAAAATCGTCACTGAAAATAATACCCGCAGCCACACACACTTTCAACACAAAACATCCTTTTGAAGGTCCAACCCCACAACTCGAAGAAATGATCCATGAAGTGGTAGGATTTGTAAAATCATTCCCTTAACCGATCAATCTTCACCGGGCAAATGTTTAAATTCAATTTCACAAAAATGCAACAAATGCGACGAGTGATCTTTTAAATACAACTGGTAGTTTTGTTAATCCATTCCTGCTTTATGAAAATAATTCTTTGCTGCATAAAAACACTTTTTTTCTACTTGATTTTTTCGCTGCTATGTATCGCTTTTATACCGGAAAATTTATCAGCACAAAAAACCGGAGTAACATTTAAAATATTAAATAAACAGGCCCATCCGGTTCCCTTTAGTACAGTGAAAGTTATACCTGTTACTGATTCAATTCATTATTTAGAAAAGGTGACCGACAGCAGCGGAGCAGCAACGTTTGATTTGCAACATGATTATCGCTACAACATAAGGGTAACGTCAGTTAATTATTCTGTATTTCAAAAAGGCATTACTATTAAAAATGATCGCGCTGTTTTTATTTTTACAATCGACCCTGCAGTTAAAACTTTAGATGAAGTCGTCGTAAAATCAACAAAACCCATAATGCGGCAGGAGGACGATAAAACAATTGTTGATCCCGAAAACCTTGCAGCCAGCTCAACAAACGGTTACGAAATTCTCGAGAAAACGCCCGGGCTTTTTGTTGACCAGGATGGTAATATTTATTTGAACAGCACCACACCTGCTTTAATTTATATTAATGGAAGAGAACAAAAAATGAGTACGGCAGATGTGGCTTCCTTATTAAAAAGCCTTCCGCCTAACGCAATATCCAGCATTGAAATATTACGAACACCTTCCGCAAAATATGATGCGTCGGGCAGCGGAGGAATTGTAAATGTCATTTTAAGAAAAGGCGTAAAGATTGGGCTAACGGGCAGCATAAACGCAGGAATGAACCAGGGGAAATATGGAACGCAATATGCCGGATTTAATCTCAATAACAGCAACGGCGTTTTATCAACTTACTTAAGTGTACAGGTCACTCTTAAAAATACCTACGATGAGATTAAGACAGACCGGCGGTTTGCTCCTGATTCATTGTTAAGCCAGGATGCTTTTACCACCTATCCCGGCACTAATTTTTACGCCGGATTTGGCGCCAGTTATCAACTCAGCAAGAAATGGGAAATAAGCTATGATGGCAGGTTTAGTCCTGGAGATGCTCACAATTCATCCACTAACCGCAGTTCTATAATGCAGATCAGTACCGATAAACTTCTCGTGGACAATATCGCGGATGTATCCAATAAAAATAACACGGCTTTTTTCTCGCAGGGTGTTTCTTCAAAGCTTACTTTGGATAGCGCCGGATCAGAATGGACCAATGATATATCTTATAATTATTCGCCCAATAATACGATTCAAAATTATACAACCAATTTTATCGTCCCTGTTGTGCCATCAAACACGGGCGATGGGTCTTTAAAAACGAGGCTAAATTTTTTTTCTGCCCAAAGCAACCTTGTGTTGAAATTTCCAAAAAAATTTACTGTGGAAACAGGGGTGAAAACAACTGTGACGGGTTTTAAAAATACTACCGATTATTTCAGGCAGGCTAATGGGGTAAGAACGAAAGACGAAATAAGAACAAGCTCTTATCGCTACAGCGAAAATATTAGTGCGGCTTATGTTCAGGTTTCTAAAACAATCTTTGGAATTACACTAAAGACGGGAACAAGACTGGAAAACACTTCTATGAAAGGGAAGCAACAAACTCCTAACGATACAACCTTCAACATTAACCGAACCGATTTTTTTCCTTATCTATACATAAGCCATTCCTTAATGAAAATTATGGGTTATGATTTAAGAGCCTACCTGGTATATCGCCGCACTATCAGCCGTCCAGATTATCAACTGCTAAATCCATCTCAGCGTTATATTGATCCCTATCTTTTTGAGACCGGTAATCCTGCGCTGCGGCCGCAGTTCACACAGAATTACGAAGCAAATATTTCAGTGGATCAGCGTCCCATATTTGCCCTGGGAACAAATAACACAAAAGACATTTTTACTAATGTCATTTATCAGTCGGATAGCAGCAGGAGAATAGCATACCGCACTTATGATAACCTGGGCAGCAATAAGGAAACGTATTTTAGAATATTAGGCGCTATACCGCCAGGCAGAAAGTATTTTATTGTGGCGGGCGCTCAATACAATCATAATTTTTACCAGGGAACTTATGAAGGAAAACCTCTTTCTTACAAAAGAGGAAGTATATCTTTTTTCACTTACCAGACTTTCAAAGTATCCAATACTTCTCAAATTACTTTGCACGGATTCGCCCGGTTTAACGGGCAGCAGCAATTTTATGAACTTACACCTTTTGGTTCCCTGAACTTAAGTATCCACAAACAATTTTTGAATAAAAAACTGATCATTACTCTTAGCGAAAGTGATTTATTTTTCACCAATAATAATAATTTCATCCTTTCACAAGGAAGCATTTCAGCAAGCGGATATAGAAAGTCGGATACACGCCGTTTTGGTATAAACGCCCGGTACAATTTCGGTATCAGGAAAAAAGAAGAAAAAAATTTTTTAAATAATCCCGATACCAACGAAAAAAATGCTCCATAAAAATTTGAGTATTGCTTACAGTAAGCCCGGATTTTAATCCATAAAAAAACCCGGTAATTTCTCACCGGGTTCACTGATAATGCTATATCACATTTAATTTATCCGCTTAACCATTTACAGCTTTTTGCGCATCTCTGTATTTCTTAATAATATCATGAGACGTTTTTAACGACGCCTGCTGGTCAGTAATCAATTGCCTTGTGTCAGCGCTTATCTCCGCGTCTGAAGCTAAAGCAGCTTTATAAGCTTTCTGCGCAGCATCTTCACCAAACTCACAGGATTCAAGTATTGACTGCCTGTCTTTGCCGGAAAAAGTTGCTTTTACATCCAGCCATGTTCTATGAATTTTTCCGCTGCCTGTGGTACCGGTGGCAGGATCCCCACCTAATCTTTCTACTTCATTAGTGAGTTCGGCGGCATACTTTCTGCTTTCATCAGCCATTTTATGAAAGACAGCCTGAAGATCCACATCAATAGATTTAGTGTCTTCTGCAGCGCTTTCATAACCTTTCGTCCTATCATTATTTATCCTGATAAGATCATTCAATACTTCTGTTAATTTATCATTTACACTCATAATAAAATTTTTTATTTGTTTAATAGTAAACTAAAATGATGCCACTAAATAGGCATCGGAGTAATATGTATCTTTATAGGCAGAAACCATTAAACAGGGGAAATTATTCCACTTTATTGAGGCCATAATTCCTTTTGTTATTATTGCATATTATTGTACATAGAATTTTTTAACCAAATTTAAATCATAAGTTATGATAGAAATTATAGCAGGTTTGCCTGCACACGTTACAGGATTCAGGGCTGTTGGAAAAGTTACCAGAGATGATTATCAAAAAGTAATTTATCCGTTAGTTGCCCGTGTTGCAAAGGCGTTTGGCAAAATAAATTACTTGTTGGTTGTAGAAACACCTTTATCAAATTATTCAACCGGTGCCTGGATTGATGATGCATTATTAGGTTTTAAATATTTTACCAAATGGCGTAAGCTCGCGATTGTTTCGAAAAGCGAAGGCATAAGAAAATTCACCAATATTTTTGGAAAATTAGTGCCTGGCGAAACCAGGGGATTTAGTATGGAAGAGCTGCCGGAAGCAAAGAGCTGGATTTCGGAAACAGATTAACCCCTGCATGTAATTTTTAAATTTTCCATTCAATAAGAAATTAAAAGCGTCTCTTATTACAGAATCTTTTTAAGAAGGTGCGAGCGAATACTGGTATAAAGCCGCTTCCCAATCTCCATATACAGGATTCGCAAATATGATAAACCGTTTTCCAAAATCTTCGGAAAGAGCATTTACATTTCAAGTCGTTCATCAACATTTTTTTTATCAAACAAAAAACTAAAATCGCCGCGATTATCGCCGAGCGACATTACTATGGTGTGCGCTGCTGCAATAGATTGTCTTCTGTCTTCTTTATATGAAGTATTGCCTCTCAAAAATAAGTGGGCATTGTCGTCGGCATAAGGAAAATTAATTTCTGCAGATTTTTTAATGTTGCCTCCCGTTCCGCTTCGGCGCGGTTAGTAACGTAAAAAATTTCAATACCTTTTTGAAGCGGCATATTTCATAAATGAAAATCCGCGTGGCCCGGTATCAGCAGTTGCCTTTGCAATCCACGCTGTCCCTGAAGAAGATTCGTAATCTTTTCCCCGTAAAGTCTGGTGTGCCTCATAAGGACTGTTATTTAAAATTGTTTCGTCAATATCAGTTATTCGCCTGCGGCCTTTCGTATTCAAATTTTGCAATTTCATCCATTCTTTCATAAGCTATGTTGAAAGCCTGAAGACATCATGCGCGGTATTCAGCAGCACGTTGCTGACAGGCAGTTGCAAATAATTTGCCGTTAGTAACTACCGTTCCATTTGCTATATTCGATACGGTCATTCTTGGAGCGACCGTGCAGGACACTGAAAATATCAGCAGTACAAGGGATAATTTTTTCATTCTGTAAAATTGAAAAACAAATGTCGCAAGCTGGCAATAATGTCGTTGATCGAATTGTGTGTTCATGGCATTTGAAAAAAGATTATTCTAAATTTTTAAAGGCATGTTTATCTTGTTATTTTAATATCTCTTAATTTTATTCAGAATAAATTAAAGATAACAGGAAAATGGATTTTGTAGATTACTATAAAACGCTTGGCATATCTAAAACGGCTTCTGAGGCTGACATTAAAAAAGCGTACAGAAAGCTTGCCCGAAAATTACATCCCGATGTAAATCCTAACGATAAGGAAGCGCACAAGAAATTTCAGCAAATAAATGAAGCCAATGAAGTCTTAAGCGATCCGGAAAAAAGAAAGAAATACGATCAATATGGAAAAGACTGGAAGCATGCCGAGCAATTTGAGAAAGCAAAGCAACAACGCGGAGCCGGAGGCTTTGGGGGCGGGGGATTTGAAGGACAGAATTTTGGCGGGTACACCTATTCTTCAGGAGATGAATCTGAATTTTCTGATTTTTTTGAATCGTTATTTGGTGGTTCAGGAAGAAGGCGCAGCCAGGCTAAATACCGTGGCCAGGATTACAATGCCGAGCTTCATTTATCATTAACCGATGCTTATGAAACACACAAGCAAACACTCACTATCAATGGAAAGAATGTACGGATAACGATACCTGCCGGCGTTGAGAACGGACAGGTAATAAGATTAAAAGGCTATGGAAGCGAAGGCGCAAATGGCGGCCCCAACGGAGATTTGCTAATAACATTTGTCATAAATAATAATACCATGTTTAAACGGGATGGAAATGATTTGTATAAAACAGAAGATATTGATTTATACACGGCCTTACTTGGCGGAGAAAAAACTATTGATACTATGGATGGTAAAATAAAGCTTAAAGTAAATCCCGAAACACAAAACGGAACTAAAGCGAGGTTGAAAGGAAAAGGATTTCCCGTTTATAAAAAGGAAGGACAGTTTGGTGACCTGTATGTAACCTGGAATATTAAACTTCCTGCCAACTTAACTGCAAAACAAAAAGAATTATTTACTGAGCTATCCAAATTATAAACTAAAAAAATTTTGTATGGAACAGGAAGAATTAATACCCGCTGAAGATTTTTGCATACATCATAACATTGAATATTCTTTTATCAGCTCACTCCATGATTCAGGATTGATACAGGTTATGTCGGTAGAAAGCTCCTACTTTATACCCGTGGATGAAATGCACAAGCTTGAAAAATTTGTGCGCCTGCATTATGATCTGGATATTAATATTGAAGGGATTGAAACGATAAATTATTTATTGGAGAAGATGGAAGAGATGCAAAGGGAGATTATGAGTTTGAAGAATAAAATGTAGAAAACAACTCAATGACAAAAGATGAAGCTGAAATAATTTTACAAAACAACAAGTAAAGCTATTTTGAAATTGTGAATAGAAATTGATTGCCACGAACTTTCCCAAAGAGATCGATTGCACAGGTTCGTGGCAACAGTAAAAGGCCATCGGGCTTTAGCTAAATCTTTTTAGTCTTAATTATGTTTTGGCTAAAGCCGATCACATTTTTTAGCAGACCACGACCTGAAGGTCGTGGCAAATAAAAGAATCCTTGAGATGCGAGCGAAAAACCTTTGAAACTTTTTTTACATAAAAACCAAGAAGATTCCTTTGAGAGTTTTTTATTTAAAGTCTCTGAAAAAACTTCCTGGTTTAATGGATTAATTGAATAATTGTGGATAGAAATTAATTGCCACGACCCTTTCCCAAAGGGATCTATTAGACAATTCGTGGAAGCAGTAAAAGGTCATCGGGCTTTAGTCGAATCCTTTTTGATTTAAAGTCTCTGAAAAATCTTCCTGGTTTAATGGATTAATTGAACAATTGTGGATAGAAATAATT
>JALZAJ010000560.1 GCA_030948465.1 Bacteroidota bacterium | reverse complement strand
GCAGCCTTTGAAGACAAAAATTATGTGAAGGCACGGCAACTGGCTTACCAGGCGCTCGCAATATCTCCGGCTTATGCCGACATAGAAATTTTCTTAGGAAGATTATATACATGGGACAAGCAATACGACAGTGCACGCTATCATTTTACAAAGGTCCTCCGCGCAGATTCAATAAACGAGGATGCCAGCATCGCTTATGCTGACCTGGAATATTGGAATGATCATTATGAGGAAGCCCTCAATATCTGCAACAGGGGCTTATCTGTTAATCCCGCCTCTGAGCCTTTATTGATCAGAAAAATAAAGAATTTAAAAGCAACAAAAAACTATAAAGAAGCAAGCATTATTACTAACCTTCTTTTAAAGACTGATAAGAACAATACGACGGCTTTGGCTTTGGCTGTAAGCCTCAAAGATGCGGTTGCTGGTAATAAAATTAGCATCACTTACGATCATTCTTCTTTTAATAAGCAGTTCGATAAAGACTGGAATTTTGGAAGTGTTTCTTATGGCCGGCAGACAAAAATGGGTTCAGTAATAGCAAGGATAAATTATGCAAATCGCTTTTCCAGTAATGGTTTGCAGGCTGAAGTGGATGCCTATCCACATATAAACAAAACCTTCTACGCTTATATAAATTTTGGATATTCCGATAATGTGGGCGTGTTTCCAAAATTTAGAGCAGGCTTTTCTTTGTATACAAATTTGCCTAAAAGTTTTGAAGCAGAAGCTGGACTGCGATACCTGTATTTTGCAGAGCCAACTAATATCTATACTTTTTCAGTTGGTAAATATTACAAGAGTTTTTTGTTTAACGTGCGCACCTATCTCACACCTTCTGCCGGTGCGGTTTCGCAGTCGTACAGTGTTGCGGGGCGCTATTACTTTGCCGGCGCTGATGATTATGTTACTCTTAGCCTTGGCACTGGTATTTCACCGGATGACAATAGCCAGAATATTCAGCTTGGCAACAAACAAAATAAATTTTCCTCTAAAAAGATCTTTGCAGAGTTTAGTCATACGTTTTTAAAATGGAATGTTATTTGGTTGAGCGCCGGGCTTATTAACCAGGAATATCAACCTGCCGTAAAAGGCAATCAATTGAATCTTTCATTGGGAATTAGCCACAGATTTTAATTCTATTCTTCTATTATTTGGGAAGAAAAATTTATTCGACTGAATATTTTACGAATTAAGAACTTGTAAGTTTAATGTATTATTAATCTTCTTTCACTAACTCAATCACATAAATATCGTTAGAAGAAAACCAGCGGGAAGTTCATCCTGGAAAGTATTTCTATCCTCACGTTGCCGATACTTTTTGTAAAAGTATAACTGTAAATTACCCATGCCCTTATTTAATCAATAAGCTATCTGGTAACATGAAAGCAGTAGTTGCCAATGTGTTATTCTTCTGTAAAAATCCTGCAAAAGCTGACTTCATCCTGGCTTTTTGTGCATCGTTATTTACGGGATCAAGATTCATATTATCACTTATTTTAAACAGGTCATCTGCGTGAAGCATGTACTCCTCCATAACATAATCCTCCACCGCATTTTTAGTTTGCATAAATGGATAAGCATGAAGATTTCTGAAAGCTCTTGCCGTATCGAGGCCTTCGCCGAGCCAGTTAGCAAGAGCAGGTATCTTAAAATTATATTGGCGCTTAAGCATAGATAAAAAGCTGGGCGTAATATCCATGTGTGTCGATAATGCCCGGAAACTTCCACTTCTCTTCAGCAAAGGTGAATAGATGATTAACGGAACATGATAGCAATCTATTTTTGTTGACATCGGAATTTCCGGCATGCGATGGTCACCGGTAATTACGAAAATAGTGTTGCCGAAATCTGCACGCTCTGTATAATTATTTATAAAATTCCTGATGGAATTATCTGCGTATAAAATACTGGCATATTGATCCGTATAGCGACGATGCTCTGCCTTTTGTGTTTCATTAAACTGAAGCGATTGCATACGTTGCTCAAACAGGCGCCGGTATTTATCTTCGTCATTTATAAGAAAAGGCCCGTGAGTGGATAGCGTCATCACGACATTGCAAACAGGATTTTTAATTTCAGCACTGGCTTCATCGTATCTTCTAAATACTTCGGCGTCACCAAAGCCCCAGGTATAGCCACTGCTGCTTACCGGCATTTTATTGTAGCCTTTTGCGTACGTTTTTTCATCATAGATCTTTGTTCTATTCATAATGAGAAATTTATCCATGTTGTCGAAACCCGCATCTCCTCCGTAAAAAAAATTGGTGGTGTAGCCGTTTTGCTTTAAAATATTGAGCAATGAGGCATGCGCCGGCATCTTATCTCCCAATTCAAGAAATCCATTTTTGCTAAAGTGAAGTGAACCAAAAATTGAAGGCAACATAGCAAACGTTCTGCCGCCTGAGCTAAGAAAGTTGCTCCAGTAAAGACTTTTCTCTGACAAAGAATCGAGAAATGGAGTGAAGCTTCCGAGGTATGCGTTCCTGTTAGAGAATGCCCGGCCAAGGCCTTCTACTACAATAAAAACTATATTAGGCGCCGTTTCTTTTTTATTGAAAAAGGGAGAGAGCACATCCGTAGAATCTACAACATGAAGAAAAGGGTAGTGCGCTTCATCTGCATATTTAAAAGCCGGCTG
>JALZAJ010000555.1 GCA_030948465.1 Bacteroidota bacterium | reverse complement strand
ACATTTGTGTAAATGTCAAAGTAAGGCAAGGGCACTACGTGCGGGGTTGCAGCAGATCCTAAATTCAAATACACTTTCATCTCGCCGCGAGCCAGGATATTAGTATCCAGTTTTGCCGCCGCGATATGTGCGTAATATCCCAGGGTATCGATTATTGTTCCATTATGCACAGTGTCCGCAAGAAATGCCACATCAAGCCATGGAGAATAAATTACATTAGCTGTTCCTGTATCACCTTTAGGTCCCTGGGGTCCTGTAGGGCCCGTAGCTCCATTAGCTCCGTTGGCTCCTGCCGGGCCTGCGGGGCCTGTATCTCCTTTTTTACAATTTGCAAAAACAATTGTTATTAAAAATAACAACATCAAAATTTTAGAGAAGTTACGGTTCATAATTTTTCGGTTTGGTAATTTAAAATGGTGGTTTGGTTAGATTAATCAAATTATATACTAAGGTGATAATTTATAAATGACTTAATAAAATGTCATTGTAAATCGATAGCCAAATCTATATTATTACTCTTACAGTACAAAAAAATAATTCTTAGTGTTCTTTGTTGCTTTACGGGAAAAACTTCTTACCACATACTAAACCCGGCATGACTGCTATTATTAAATACTGTCTGGTAAAGAAGAAATAAAAGTTCCTCTAAATTTTTATTCTTGCAATTATTTAAAAATGAGCTTATTCTTTTTGCACACGCGCCAGGCATATTAGCCATTAGAGTTCCGGCGCAAAGCCTTTATAACTTTTTCTAAAAAGTGTTTCCAAATCTCTTTAGCCTTATCAAATAAATCCTGCTCGCCAAATTCTTTGTCAGGTTCGCTTCACTTGCAAGTAAATATTCTGTTTCATCTATTGAATCTGATACAGTTATTTCGACAGTTTTATCTTTGAAAGCGGCTTTAATTGATTGAATTATAATAAGTCTCCGGTCAGTTCATTTACATGAAGACGGTACGTTGTTGTCTTGGGGATATAATTAAATGATTTGTTTTTCAGCATATACTAATCTTGTTGCATTTGTTTATTTACAAAATACCCATTTTAAAAAAGAAGCATCTGGCGCCTTTGTGATATTCCGGATATGCTTAAGTTAAAAGAGATTGAAAAACAAAAAAACTCATCCTTTCGAAATGAGTTTTATAAACCACCGATAAATTTTTTTAAATAAACGGAACAGGAGCGAAAAAAACCTCACCCAACCCTTTACAGTTGGATGAGGATTTCAATTATCACTCTTTCATCATTCTTACCGTGCCTTGATCCTTGTTGCTTCTCAACTGAACTTCGTAGATGCCTTTTGCCAAATTACCGGTCTGCAGTTTTATTTGATTATTTCCTGCAACCGCCTGCAATTGTTTGGTCATTACAATGCGCCCGAGATGATCAACAACCGTAATAAGCGCTTCCTCTTTTTCATTACTTTCATAGTTTAATACGGCCTCGTTAGTTACGGGATTATAAAGCAGTGTGAACCTGTTTTTGCCATCTGCAATTTTTACATTTTTAATGCCGGTGTAAATTAACCGTCCATTGATGTCAGCTTCCACAATTCTAAAGAAAACCACCTTACCTTTTAAGCTGATGCTTTGAAGATCATCAAAGCTGTAATACCGGATGGTATTGCTGTTTCCCGCCGCGGGTACTGTAGCAATCGTCATAAAGTTCACTCCATCAACACTGCGTTGCACACTAAATTCTTTACTGTTAAGCTCTGTGGCAGTTGACCATTGTAATACCACTTTATCGCGTTGAGCGCTGGCAGTGAATGATACATAGGTAACAGG
Organism: Bacteroidota bacterium; assembly: GCA_030948465.1. Classification (GTDB taxonomy): domain Bacteria; phylum Bacteroidota; class Bacteroidia; order Chitinophagales; family Chitinophagaceae; genus Ginsengibacter. Next base: position 3,093 of record JALZAJ010000555.1, on the reverse strand, counting down.
TAAAACAGCCATAGCAACGGCGCCGGCTCCTCCGCCGCTAAAGTCGCTTACTAAAAATTCTGCCTGGTGCCTGTTGTTCCCAAGATCAGTATAAACCCAATTGCTTAAAGACGGAGTTACACCGGACGAATAATAAGTAACTCCTGAGGCTCCTGACCAATTGGTGGTTGGGTCAGAGTTGCCGCCCTGCAGTTTGTAAACCGTTAGTTGCGTATGAGTAACCGGCCCTTGCGGATCATCACCGTTTACATCAGCAAGATCCTGCGTGTTATAATAAAACCTTACCGCAACAGGTGATGATGGCTGAGTCGTTGGAGTAACAGTCCAGTACCGGTTCATACTGTAGAAATTAGAACCTGGTGTAACTAAGGGGCTGTTCACACTTACCGCGTGATTGGTTCCTGCTCCTGTGGTTGCTGCCACTTTAAGGGTAAATGTTCCATCTCCTATCGATCCAATATTATTTCCATTTTTCTTTAATGATAACAAACGAATGTCATCACTGTAATCGGTTGGTGTGCCATTATCATAATAATAATGGGTCCATCCCTGCGCATCGGTACACTCACGGTTGGCTATTTTGGAGTTGCTGCCGGCCGCCGGAACTGTGGCTGTGCTTGCATCAAGCACGGTAATGTTCGCCGTATCCTTGCAACCATTTGCATTGGTCACAATTAAAGTATATACTCCCGGAGTTGCCGCGGTTGGAGTTGCAGAACTATACACCACATTGGAATATCCTGATGTATTATACAACGTGGTTATATCTGCGCTGCCATTGGCGCAGCTAATAGTTATGGAATTATCAGCGCCAAGGTTTGGTTTATTTATCGTTATATCCTGTCCGTTATCCAAACCGGTTACGCCAGGTGAAGAAGCGATTATGCGTACCCGGTAGCCCGTGCCATTTGATAATGGGAAAGGTAACGTTGCATTGATGCTCACCGGTTGTGAAAGGCCAATAGGATTGGCTGTAACGGTCCCAATATTTACCGGACTTGCAAAGCTTCCTGATGCGCTGCTTAATTGTGCCGTGAATATATTTCCTGAGTTAAACACACCCGTTGCTTTGCCTGTAATGGTAAGGCTGCCGGAAGGGCATGGTGTAAGAGTAGCCGGCACAACATTATCTACTGCTAAATTATACACGTTCACTGTTTTAAAACTTGTATCACCCACACAGCCGTATTGATTGGTTTCTATAATCTTTATCGTCTGCGGTTTTGCTGCAGTATTCCAAACAAGATTCGCACTGTTGGTTGTTTGCGTGATCGTTGCTCCTTGGGCCAGCCACGTCCAGGTGCTTCCGGTAAAGGCCGGCACTGAATATGGATAACTGAAGGTGGTGTTCGCATCGGTTGCGCCGGTTACAGTTTGGGCGGTTGGGCGATCGTGGATGGTGATGGTGATTGCATTCGCAATTCCAGTTACTACCGGGTTGGTACTTACAACCCGCAGCAAATAATTTGTTCCATCAGGAACATGAGAAGGTAATTTTACTTTTACTATAGCATTACCTGTTCCTGTATAAGAGCCGACAGTTGTTGGCGTGGTAAAGCTACCCGCAGCGTCGCTTAACTGAACATTAAATACATTACCTGCATTATACGTTCCGGTTTTATCGTATGAAACATAGAAGCTGTCTGCCGCACAGTTTGTTGAATCAGTAATACTGTTCACTACAATTGACGGGGCGGCTATTACGGATGATATGCTGAACGTCCATTTGTTTACCATGCTCCAATTGCCGTTTTTATCCAGGCCTCTTACCCAGAAAGAATGGCTGCCGGTTGAAAGACCGGTTACATTCACCGGAACAACATAGTCAGCAAAATTGGTTAAGCTGTCTAAGGCCACAGGAACACCATTGCCATAGCCCGGATCGGTATCAATATAATATTCCAGCTTATCCATTTTAGCAAGCACGGGCGCAGGAGGTGCGACACCATTTCCATAAGGCTTATAGAAAAGCCAGGTGTTGGTTAAGCTCCAGTTACCGTTTGCATTTCTTGCTCTTATATATAACCTGTGCACTCCCACAGCAAGCGCAGAAGGATTTATGGCAATGATTGCATTTTGAATATCAGTGGAGGCGGTGATAGTTAAGTTGGTTGCCTTGCCAAAACCAGGATCGTTATCAATATAATATTCAATCTTCGTAATATTAGTTGGCGGAGGAGGTGGCGGCGGAATTGTGCCGGTGCCATAAGGTTTATAAAAAAGTAATGTATTGGTAAGGCTCCAGCTTCCATTGGCATCGCGTGCCCGCACATACATACGATGCACACCCGATGAGAGAGGGACAGGGTTTATCGCAATCACTTTATTTTGAATATCCGCAGAAGCTGTAATGCTTACTGTGGTTGCGTTTCCAAAGCCCGGATCCGTATCAATGTAATACTCTACCCTGGTTATATTTGGTTGCGCACAGGCGATGGTGACAAGCAGGCACAGCAGCCAGCTTATTGTCAAATTTTTGAAAATATATTTCATAAAAAAAGTTAAATAGTATAAAAAAACAAGGCCTTTTTTGACATTGGTTTACACACTTTTTGAAATATATACAGCAGAAGAAGGTAAGTGAGAATCTATATTTTACTTATGTAAGCATAAAGGTTTTAAATGCTTCGCAAATGGGTCCATAATTTTGCGGGGTCTTCTTTTTGGGGAAATAATATTTTTACAATTACCTGGTTGCCCTGGATTGAATAAATTAAAGCATAAGGAAAGCCTTCAATAAGGATGCGCCGATGCTTTTTATCTTCAAGATTAAAATAGTATGCAGGATCGTCTTCAAGTTTGTCAAGGGCCTTTTCTATTTCAGCTTCAAACCTAAGGCCAAGCTCATAAGAAACAGATTCGTAATAAACAATAGCCTTTTCAATCTCATCATCTACGATATCGTATTTGAATTACTTCATAAGGCATCCCTGCGATTTTTCAGGCGGGAAGTAAGTTGCTGGCGGGTGGTGAGCTTTATTTTTCCTTCTGCGTGAGCATTATCCCTTCGGGTTAATTCTTCAAACAAGATATTATTGGAGATCATATAATTTTTTAGTTCCTCGTCGTCACGCAGGAGGCAATACAGTTCAG
>JALZAJ010000510.1 GCA_030948465.1 Bacteroidota bacterium | reverse complement strand
TCCACCGTTGCCCATCATCAATTGTTGAATTATAAACAAAGGCGAAATACGTATTGGTCGATTTAAATGCAGATAAATTTATATCATTCGACAGCGTCCATACATTGGCAGATTGAGGCGGAAATTTCCCATTTAAATCCGTCCATGTATATAAATTCGGATTGCCAAAACCAGGATAGTTGGTGGAGGCTTTCAATTGCAACTGGGCGCCATTGAATTTATTAATACTGTAAAATGATAACAAAGGATATGTGGTAGCGGTGAGATCAAACGAAGGACTGATAAACCAGTCTTCATTTAATTGATTAGTTCCATTAAAATACCCATTTATCTGCACACCATTTGTCGAACCGTTTCCAAATGTTGTCGCCTCCCAAACCAGTGGGCCGCTCACAGAAAATTGTTTAAAGCTATCTGAGTTAAAAACATTTGCAGAATTATTAAGGGTATAAGTTGTATTTAATACGCCGGGGACAGGTGCAGCAATAGTTGCAGCGGTGCTAAAGTTCCACGTCATATTATCAGAAAACCCTGCATATTTATTATTCGCTATATCGGTAATAATGGTATCAGGAATGGTAATAAAATAATTGCTGTTAGGTTGAAGGTTTACTCCGTAAATAGTTAATGTATTGCCGGAAACTGTTACGTTCGGATTAGATGATTGAAAATAAACATAGTCAGTAGTTCCGGTAGTGGCATTAGTAAGGCTTAATACTCCAATAGCTGTCTTTACTGCTTCGTCAAATGTTATACTCAGGGATGAATTAGTGGAAACATTGGTCGCATCATCTGCGGGTGAAAAAGAAATGGCATTTGGCGGAGTAGTGTCTACCGGGCCGGATGAAGTGGGAGATGGAGCGCCTGTCGTAAAATCAACACTGTTATTATCCGTATCCGTGTGACTTGCGTTTCGCTGTATAGAAAGCGTATTGGAAGGTGAAGGAGCAGCGGCGGTCTCAAAGCCATTGGCTGAACCATAACCCACTTTATCAATAACCGGTCCTGCAGGATAGTTAGTGGCAGGATCATTACCACTTTGAGCTACGATAGTGTTGCATAAGATCACTTTGCCAGAAGATGCGCTCATGGCAATAGTTCCGGTGGCATCCGGAGATGGCAATGGAGTAATTCCGCCCGAACCCATCGCCTCCTGAATAAGATAATAGTTGCCAGGTTGGACCATACCCGAAAGATTGGTTACCTGCCAGGTAGTGCCGGATGAACTTGCATATTGTACGGACCACCCGGTAAGATCGACAGGGGAAGCGCCATTATTATAGAGTTCGATAAAATCATTAGTGTATGTGGAACCGGAGTTGCCGCCGCCTCCATAAACTTCATTAATAACTATTTGTGAATTTGCCGAAATTGAAAAAGAAAATAACAATAAGATTGCGATGTAAAGATTTTTCATAATGCAGAGGTAAATAGAGTGTAGAATTCAAAATTAATTAAACCGGCATTTTTGCACTGTATTTACACATGATTTATTTGTTAACAATGCGTGTTGATATAAACTTTAGCTGTCTTAAAATAACATCCTATTTTATGATTTTAATCTCTCTGCTTTTTTTGTCTTTCAAGTTAACAGAGTGGCTGCCTCTTTAAAGTATATTTGCCAACTGTGAAAGTATCCAAACATCAATACAGTATCTTGTAAAAGTATTGGTTCTGCTATTGAAACCGGCAGGAGCAATGCATTATCTGCATTGCATTTACAAATACTGATCACCTATTCTTTTTACATTAACTATCCAAAATTCCATACGGCCGGAAAATTTGGACAAGCCTGACGTCTGGCCAATTAAAAAAAAGCCAGACGTCTGGTAAATTAACCAGGTCACATTATTCGGAATTACCTGGTGTGTCGGATGATATGGCACGTACTTGTTATGAGCAACAAAGCATTAAAGAAAATTGGTCAGTTCGGGAACTTAAACGGCAAATTGATTCAGCCTTGTTTCAACGTCTGGCTCTAAGTAAAGACAAAAAAGGGGTGATGGCTTTAGCTTCAAAAGGGCACAATATTACAATGACTGACGACATGATAAAGGATCCCTATATTTTTGAATTCCTGAAAATACCGGAAAGCAAACGTGTAACAGAGGCGGGACTTGAAAAAAAGTTAATTGACAACTTACAAAATTTTTTACTTGAATTGGGGAAGGGTTTTTCTTTTGTCGCAAGGCAATTTAGAATAACACTGGACAACAATCATTTTCGTATTGATCTTGTATTTTATCATCGCATTCTGAAATGTTTTATTCTAATTGATTTATTATGTTGCGCACAACATAATAAATCAAATCCAAGCTAACAATCAATATATCTGCCTGTCTCCCATTTTCCAAAAACCCCTACTTTTGACCTCATGCCACACAACCATCTCCAATCCCAGTTTTTATTAAACCCGGATATAACTTATTTAAATTTTGGATCATTCGGAGCGTGCCCAAAACCTATTTTCGAAGACTATCAAAAATGGCAACTTGAGATTGAAAAAGAACCTGTGCAGTTTTTGACGGTGAGTGGCCCGGGCTATTTAAAAAAATCCCGGGAAGCACTGGCGAAATATATTCATTGCAATGCTGATGATGTGGTGTATGTTACCAATCCTTCTTACGGAATAAATATCATTGCCAAGAGCTTACAGTTAAATGCCGGCGATGAAATCCTTAGCACCAGCCTGGAATATGGCGCTCTCGACCGCACCTGGAATTATTATTGCAAAAAGGCCGGCGCAAAATATGTAAGACAGGAGATATCGCTTCCGCTTGTTTACAAAGAGCAATTCATAAAAGATTTTTTTAAAGACTTAACGGGTAACACAAAAGCCATTTTTATAAGCCACATCACCAGCGCAACCGCATTAATATTTCCGGTAAAAGAAATTTGTGAGATGGCTAAAGCAAAGGGATTGTTTACTATTGTGGATGGTGCTCATGTACCGGGCCACATACCTTTAGATATTGAGGAACTGCAACCCGACGTGTACACCGGTGCCTGCCATAAGTGGATGTGTGCGCCAAAGGGCTGCTCATTTTTATATGTAAAAAAAGATTGGCAGCATTTATTTGATCCTTTACTAATAAGTTGGGGATATGAGAGTGTTAAGCCTTCGGATTCTCAATTCCTAGATTATCATCAACTACAGGGCACGCGGGATTATTCTGCTTTTTTAACCATACCTAAAACCATAGAATTTTTAGATGAACATGATTGGCCTACGGTGGCAAAAGATTGCAGGCAATTGACACATTCTAACTATGTACGTTTTTGTAATTTACTAAACACACAGCCTCTCTGTCCTGTCACCGATGAATTTTTAGGACAGATGTGCAGCATACCCGTTTCTACTTCTCAACCGGAAAAATTACAACGTTTACTTTTTGATAAATACAGGATAGAGGTACCTGTTATGAAACAAGGATATCTCACGTTTATAAGATATTCGATACAGGTTTTTAATAGTCAGGAAGATTTGGATAAGTTATACTTGGCATTGACGGAAATAATTGCTGAAGGTGGGTTGATAATTGCGTAGCAGCATTAGCTTTACAAATCGTATTGCGGAATTACCAGAGTGCGTAATGCGGATTCTTTTATAATCCAAAAGGATTTTTAAAACTCACTAATTGGATAATGCCCAAATATTATCACGTTGGAACAAGATTACAAACGCACAATTTCATCTTCAATCGTATTCGTTTTGAATGCTTCAATCCATTTCTTCAACACAATAAGTCCAGGTGCTTTTTTATTTATAAGCGATTTTATGAATTGGTAGAATTCAATGTTCATGTCAATGTTCTGAGTCTTGGTTATTTGCTTGAGGCCTTTTAAATCTAAGGGTAAATTAAAATCTGAAAATTTAACGTTGACGAAGTTAGCATTCGTCATTAACCATTTTTCAATCTCCGGGCAAATTAAAATCAAATATTGTTTCCTGGTATTATGCTTTTTTAAAATCAATCCATTTTCTGATTTCATTTCTTCAAATTCTGAAAAGTAATGTGGTAATGGGCCTTTATTTTTATCCTCATCAATTATACCCAAAGCAATTTTATCTTTCAAC
>JALZAJ010000491.1 GCA_030948465.1 Bacteroidota bacterium | reverse complement strand
ATATTGTCCGGTAATAAATTTTATATGAAGCTATGCTCAACTTTAATCGCGGTATTAATTTTTATTTCTTATTCCTGTAAAAAGACAGGCGCTCCGATGATTGATAATGACGAAATTTTGGGTTCCTGGTTATTAAAAAGTTATGCCGGAGGTATCTCGTACAAAGTGATCATTCCCATAGATACAACCGTATATAGATTTGAAAAGCCGGGGAAATATAAATTAGATATCAACAGCGTAACAACGGCTGAGGGAAAATATGCCATAACAACAGCGCCCGATGATTACTATTACAGTCCCATAGTGATTAATTTATACGAGGGGAATAATATTAAAAATATGTATGGCATTACTTTAAGAAACGATAGTCTTATTTTTTCCGATGGCTGCTGTGATGGTTACACATATACCTACATAAAAAAATAATTGTTTCTCCTGCCGTCATGTTAAGTAATCGTTGCTGAATATCCGCAAATGTTGTCCACGCAAGTGAGAATCTCATGCCCAAATAGAAATATTTCCCATAAAAACGCAAAACACAAAAGGCAACAAGAAAATAACAAAAAAGCCACAGACAACGAGTGATGTCTGCGGCTTTCTTTTCAGAATTTATTTATTCCACAATCAATTTGGATCGTGTAAGATTGCTTCCATCCATGTCGCTTACCTGCACAATATAAATTCCGTGAAGCCCGAATAGATTTATCGTTGATACCGGTTGATTCAATAGTTGTTCTTTTACCTTCTTACCGGCGTTATCGTAAAATATCAACATAACAGGGCGGATATAATTATCGAGGTTGATCACCACATTTCCCTTGGCAGGATTGGGCGAAAAGATAAAACTGTTTTTATAGTTTGCAATATCTATAGAACGTATATCGGAATACACCGTTGACCCATCCCTGTTTTCAATCTGCATGCGATAAAACCATTGAGAATTATTCAGCGATGACGAATCGGTAAAGCTGTAACTAAATTGCCCGGCTGAGTTTCCATTAAGCGATTTACTTTCGACAAAACCAATGTTTGAAAAATCACTATCCCCATTTCGTTTTCTCAAGATGGTAAAACCGCCAATGCCCTGTTCGGATGCAGTTATCCACTGGAGCTTTACCCTGTTTCCGGCAATCTTCTGAGCGTTGAAAGAAGTAAGGCTAAGAGGCAGCGCCCCTAATTGAAACGGCGCAGAGGTGTCGCGCCTGCCGAGGCTATTGATAACTACCAATGTATAAGTACCGGCAACAGAAGTGGTATAATCCGGAGCAGTAGCGCCTGGAATTATCACATTATTTAATAACCATTGGTACGTGAGATGTCTGCCTTGTATACCTTGAAATGTGAACGTGCCATTGCCCTGGTCAACCGGTGTAAAATACGCTTTTGGAACCCGGAGGTAACTGGTATCTTCTACTTTATAAACGTTGCCGTCATTATTAAACAGCACGTATTGATCGCCGTAAACGTCTTCACCAAAAGATACGGGGTTTCCCAATGCCTGGGCATTTGTAATAAAATGTGTGACCGGCCCGGAGAGCGTGCCGTTTGATTCGCGTATTCCATCGATCCATTTTTTTACATAGTCGGCAAAAATATAAGTTCCAAAAAGAGATTTCGATTGTGCGCTGCGATAAACGTAACCGCCGGTCACGGCATCTCCAACTGCATGCGTGTAATCATAAATTGGCAACGTCAATCCAGCCGGATTGCAGCCGGACGGCGGATTGTAGCATGCGCTGCCTTCCATAATATTCCATCCGTAATTTCTTCCGCCCGGTGCATTTGCAGTTTGAAAATCTATTTCCTCCACAGCATTCTGGCCTACATCAGCAATCCACAGATCGCCGGTAAGCCTGTCGAAGCTGCTGCGCCATGGATTGCGAACTCCGTATGCCCAAATTTCTTTTTTAATTCCCGGCGTGGGATCATTATAAAACGGATTGGAAGGAGGAATTACGTAAGGCTGCGCAACAGACGAATTGCTGACATCAATGCGCAATATTTTTCCAAGAAATGTATTTTTATTTTGCCCGTTTCCATTAGGATCACCGCTGCCGCCCCCATCGCCTAAATTAATATACAGATAACCATCTTTGCCAAACATAAGGTTTCCCCCATTATGGTTTGTGAACGGCTGAGCCTGCGTAAGAATGGTTAAACCGGTTGTGAGCGCCACGTTGGAATCGGCAGGGTTTACTTTGTATTGTTCAATAACCGAGGTTAATTGTCCGGATAGGGTAGCCGTGTAATCCACATAAAACTTACCGCTGGTTTTGTAATCGGGACTAAATGCGATACCTAAAAATCCTTCCTCACCGACGGTGTAAGAAGAGACTTTGGAAGTAATATCCAGAAATGGCGTTGGGCGCAAGGTGCTATCCGCATTTATTATTCTGATTCGCCCCGGGCGCTCCGCGACGAAAAGCCGGTCATCGCCGGAATTTTTAAGATCGATAGGTAAGGTGAGCCCGCCTACTATCGGGTTGGTGGCAAGACGTTGTGCATTTGTTTTTTGCAGTACGTTTAAGAAAAGTAAAGTAAAAAAAAGAGTGGCTAAAATGTTTTTCATGATTAAGTATTTTAAATGGTGAAAAGACAAATACTTTGCCACTATAACATGATAAAACTTGAAAAGTTCGTGTAAGATTTGATTTTTTTTCACTGTGGAAAAATTTATTTTCCAGGCCAGTTTAGCAAAATTCAGGGAAGAAAATTATGGGATAATTGACAAAAAAAAAGCAACTAAAAAATAATTGCTTTTTTAAAAAATACTGCAAACCTGTAAGCCGGATTCTGTATCCCGTTTGGCAACGGGAGGTTATCATTTATCTTGCTGTTACATTACTGCAACAATCTTGCTGCCTACCCTTCAGCATCGGACGAGCAGCCCTCAGGCGCTGATATACGTGGCATTACAGCACACAAGGTTTACCCATTCCTGTAATTACTTACAGGGATCGTGAGCTCTTACCTCACGTTTTCACCCTTATCCGCCGCAGGCGGACGGTAATTTTCTGTGGCACTTTCTTCCTGTTTCGATAGTTACCGGAACAAGACCGGCCATTAACCGGTGTGTTGCTCTTTGCTGTCCGGACTTTCCTCCCCAGCCTTGATCGACGTAGCTGGAGCGATAACCCGGTTTGCAGTGAAACAAAGATATAAAAAAGGAGTTCCTTTACAGGCACCATAGATTTAAATCACCGCCGCCGGGCCTGCGTACTGGCGGCTCCTTCAGGTCGGCGTTACTTGAAAAAAATTTCCGTAGCTCCAAAGCCGAAATTGTGATGGTATTGATTTACAAAGCTTTTGACTTCGTTCTTGTGCTTTAATATTTCATGGATCTCATCTTTCAGCTTACCTGTTCCAATACCATGAATAACCGTTAGGTTGGGTTGATGGTGGGCAATGGCAAGGTTGAAATATTTTTCAAAGGTGGCCAGTTGTTGTGAGAGTATCTCAAAGTTGCTGAGGCCCTGCCAGTTGGAAGATAACTTTTCAATATGAAGGTCAACTACTGAACGCGCCGGTTCCAGGTTTTGCCTGGCTTGCGAAGCATCATAAAGCTGGCCATGTGTGTTAGTATAATCCGGAATTATTTCTTCCGTTTTATCGGGAAATTTTTCAAATAATTTAAAAGAAAAAGTTGGCTCGTTTTTCATTTTTATCTCTTCGATTTTTTGAAATAGCTGCTTCGCTTTAATCTTTAGGTTAGTCTCAAAATGTTCAGCTTTTCTTTTGTCAGGATTAATAAGTGAAAATTCAAATTCAAATTTTGGTGCGTCATTCATATTTTCAAAAAGCACATCATGAAGATAAAAATCCGATAATGAAAAAAGTTGGTTGGAAAGTTCAAAATCCGGCTTGCCGGAAAAATTGATGCGGTAAGTAAAATTATAAGGTTCGTCCGTTTGGTTAATGAGATAAACTTTAAAGATCTCCACCACATCATCGTCGAATACATCTTTATCAAATACGGGCAGAAAAGAAACCCACACACCTTCGCTTACTTTGTATTTGGCCGTTGTTTTTTCCTTTTTTATATCATCAATATATTTTTTTTCTTTTTTCTTTTCAGTTCCAAACTTATCAATTTTCTTTTCAGAAAATCTTTTAAAATAAGGGAAGTCAATTTGATCCATATAAACCGGAAAGCTTACATTATCTACTTTTATCAACACCATTTTATCGTTGATTATTTCAACCACTTCCCCTTCTTCCTGAGAATGGAGCACCAGGACTTTATCACCTAACTGATATTTCATTTCGCAAAGATAAAGTGTTTGAAATTTTAGTTGGAAGCATGATAAGTACCGGTGCAATTTTTAAAAAAATTAAAAATTTTCGTTTGGCAAAAGTTGTTTAAAAATATATTTGGCTTACCTATTAAAAATCCAAATTAACCTTCGAATGTTTGCAAATGTGGAAAGAGTTTTACAATTTTATATTAGCTGATAAACGACCACCGTCTGCGGTTTACAGTAATTCTCTTTTAGAGAGATTAAAAAAAAATTATATCGCATTACTGACGTAATTTATAACCTGATAACGGTTTGCTGCAAAACTCAATATCCCACGTATAACATAAGAAATAAATTTTCAGGATGCCTTACAAAATCCTTTCATTAGACGGCGGAGCATCATGGGCAATGGTGCAGGCAAGAGTATTACAGGATCTTTACGATGAGAGCGGCGATCTCAGGGGGCACGAGCTGCTGCGAAAATTTGATATGGTCGTTGCTAATTCCGGAGGCAGCGTGTTGTTAGGATTATTGTGCAATAATATGAGCCTGAAAAAAATTGTTTCGTTTTATAAAACTTCATCGGAGCTCAAAAAGGTCTTTCCACCGCTGCTGCTTTGGGAAAGGTTTTTTCAGCACATAACAAGAAAACTATTTCACGTAGGTGCAAAATACAGCGCCGTTAGAAAATTGAAATCCCTTCGGGAGATCTTTATATCAAATGATGATCTGTATCAGCAAAATAAATTAATAACGCCCATTGCTGACACGTGGTTAAATGAACTGCCTTCTGTAATTGGTAAAAATTATCATGGAGCCGATGTCCAATTTGTTATTTCATCATTTGATTATTTCCGGCAAAGAGTTGTTTTTTTCAGATCCAACGTGAATAGTAAAACCAATAGTTTTTCCGGTAATTTTTACCAAATTACTCTGGCGGAATCTATTCATGCTTCGTGCAATGCTCCTGTAAATTATTATGACCGCCCGGCCTTGGTAAGCCTGGCTTCATACAAGAGCAATGACCCTGAAGATCGCTACCAGTCATGGTATTGGGATGGTGCGGTGGCGGGTTTTAATAATCCTGTTCTGGCAGGCGTAGTAGAAGCGATTACCAATAATGCGGATGTTGATTTACATAATTTCAAAATTCTTTCATTAGGAACCGGAATCTCACGCAAAGCAGTGGTAGCAGATGATAAGAGCTCATCTGATCCACGAAGGCAACGGAGATTTACCGTAAACAGGGGCAAGCCATTTGTGCAGTGGAAAGCATCTTTTAGTTTCTTAAAAGATATTCAGAAAATAGCACAAAGTATTCTTAG
>JALZAJ010000450.1 GCA_030948465.1 Bacteroidota bacterium | reverse complement strand
GATGGTAATTATCAGCTTCTCCGTTGGCAATTTTAACTGCTTGCTTCCAAACAACGTTGCTACAAGCATTATCGTTTGCACGCCCATATTATAAAAGAAAAAGGCAAGTAGAAATCTTTTTAAAATTACAAGAGTTTTTAACTGGGTAAAAACTTTTTTGAGCTCAATAAATCCATTGGCAATTACATTTTTTTCGGGCCGGAAGGCAGCCGGAGAGCCCTTTGGCATAACGTTAAGTGTTATTTGCGCAAAGCCAAACCACCAAAAACCCACTAATAAAAATGAAAAGCGGGCGGGCATCGTTGCATCGTTTTGCATACCGAACCATTCAGGTTTAAATACAAATACAAAACATACAAGCTGTAAAATAACGCTGCCTATGTAGCCCATGGCAAAACCTTTTGCACTTACACGATCCCGGTCATCCGGGGCGGCAATTTCAGGTAAGTAAGAATTGTAAAAAACAAGGCTACTCCAGAATCCAATACATGCTGTCATGCTGCAGATGATTGCTATCCATAAGGTATCGCCTCCTTTAAAAAAGAAAAGCAGGCTGCAACTAACACTTCCCAGCAAACAAAAAAAACGAAGAAAGCTCTTTTTATTTCCTTTATAGTCGGCGATTGAAGAAAGAACCGGGGACATGATGGCGACAATAAGAAAGGCGACTCCTAATGCGTAATTGTATAAAGCCGTATTTACAAAATGCCTTCCTAAAAAGATCACTTCGTTGTTGTCATTATTTTTGGTTACACTTTCATAATAAGCCGGAAAAATGGTGGAGGTAATTACAAGGTTATACACTGAATTGGCCCAGTCGTACATTGCCCATCCATTAATAACTTTTTTAGGAGCAGTCTGCATAATGTTGAAAATGATTGCTCAAAATAGTAAAATTTCATTGGAAGAAGATTGCTATTCTTTTCCTCCTACTTTTAATTTTTGAATAAGCTGAAATTTCTAAGATGCCAGGTAACCCTTGTAGATCATAATCAATAATACAATCCCGATAATTACCCGGTAGATACCCCAAATTCTAAACCCATATTTTTTAAGCATGGTTATAAAAAATTTTATGGCCAGAAGGGCTACTACAAAAGCGACAGCATTTCCGATAGATAATATTTTTATCTGCTCACTCGTAAAGCTTCCATAATCCTTTGTGTATTTGTACAAAGAATAAACGGTAGCCGCAAGCATGGTAGGCACGGCAAGAAGAAAAGAAAATTCTGCTGCAAGGCTACGGGTAAGCTTCAGGCTCATGCCTCCAATAATAGTAGCGGCGCTCCGGCTAAGGCCAGGGAAAATTATAGCAAGGCATTGATACAATCCAATTTGAAATGCCTTCATTCTTGAAATTTCTTTTTCGTCATTAATAACCGGGCGTTTAAACCAATCATCTACAAATAAAAGCACTACTCCGCCTGCAAGCATGATAATAGCAATGATAACGGGCTTTTCAAGAACAAGGTCAATTTTTTCTTTTAATAGCTTTCCTAATATCAATGCAGGAATAACAGCAATAATTAACTTGATATAAAAATTAATACGGGAAAAATCAAAGAATTTTTTCCAATATAAAACCACCACAGAAAGGATAGCGCCAAGTTGTATGGCAACAGTAAACACTTCAGTAAATTTATCGGTATTACTAATTCCCAGGAGATTCTCTGTGATTCGCATGTGAGCAGTGGAAGAAATGGGAATAAATTCCGTAACACCTTCTACTATTGAGATAATTATTGATTCAACGACTGTCATTTTAAAAAAATAAGGACAAGGAATTTTGAGAACGTTTCATAAAAAAGGCGATGATAAATCACCGCCTGTTATGTTTAAAATATATCTATTTAGGTTTTTTCATTATTGCAAATATTTCAACAACCAATCCGGCAACTATTAATATAGGTGCAATGGTTATTCTCATAGTGCTATATACATCACTATCTTTAAATACATCGGGATTGCTGCTTTTACCGCCAGCCATTAAAAAAAATCCAATCGCCATTATTACCAATCCGATTACCATCCATTTGTAATTTTCTTTTGTGAAAAGAATGTTTTCTGCAGAGGAATTCTTTGCCATAATTATTTTTTCTGGTGCGCCTGGTTTTTTAATATGCTGTGATTTCATTATCCGGTTTTTGAGTTTGCAATGTTAAGAAATAAAATAAATAGAATGGACTGTTGTGAAATCATCCTAATACAATTCATCAAGTTTCATTTTTAAATATTTTAATACAGAACGATGTGTGCTGAAAAGAGTGATAAATAAACCAAGCGTAATAATACAGGCGAAAATAAATAACATATTTCCGGAGTCATGAAGCACTTTCAAATAAGGAAGATATTTCTCTGACAAAGTTATAAAACCAGCCATGAGGGCAATCGCTATCCCTGAAGCAATAAGGCCGTTGATAATTGCCCGTCCATCGAGAGGCTTTGCAATAAACCATCGTGTGGCACCTACCATCTGCATCGTCTTTATTAAAAAGCGGTTACTGTACATCGCAAGCCGGATGGTATTATCAATTGAAATGATAACGAAGATCGACAAGATAATCGCAACAATTAATAGTACCACGGTCGTGTTTTTTACAAACTGGCTTACACCCGCCACTGTTTCTTTCGGCGTTTGAAATTCTGAAATTATGGTAGGATACGTATTGAGCAGATAGGTTTCCAACCTGGCAAGACTATCCTTGTCCATATAAGTTGCCCGTACATTAAAATCAATACTTTCCGGCAGCGGGTTACTTATGGCAAGTTTTTTCCAGAGAGTATCATTCTCCTGGTTATACTTTTCCAGTGCTTTCTCGCGGGTCGTATATTCCACATGAACTGCATAAGGCAATGATTCAATATAATTTTTAACGGTATCAATTTGCTTCTCGCTGGCCGTGCGATAAATATAGGCATGCAACTGAATGCTTTCTTTAAAATAATCTCCCGTCTTTTTAATATTGAGGAAAATCCATCCTACGACACCGAATAAAAACAATACCAGCGACACGCCTATAATTGCATACACATAAGATGGTTTGCCTCTTTTAGTTGATGCTTTACCGAATTGAGCCATAGTGAGAAATGATATTTGTAAATATGGTTATTATGGGGCAGCAAAAATAATGTTTTTAAGCAGGTTTAGTATTTTTGCTCCCATTGGTTATATTGCTAATGTAAAATTCCCCGGCATTGCGGCCAGCAAATAAATAATGAATAACATTTCTTTCACAAAAAATCAGGTTGCATCAGGAAAAATTTAAAACAAATTTTCGAGTAAAGAATTTATGCAGGTAACCAAATCTTTAAGCATTAACTGAGTTCAGCAAAATAAAAACATAGGAAAAAAGAATGGAATATAATTACAGGGACATTGAAAAAAAATGGCAGGATCGCTGGAAAGCTTCTGGTGTATATACTGTAAGCAATTCTTCTGCGAAGCCAAAGTATTATGTGCTCGATATGTTTCCTTATCCCAGTGGCACCGGTTTACATGTCGGGCACCCGCTTGGGTACATCGCCAGCGATATATATGCCCGCTATAAAAGACTGAAGGGATTTAATGTCCTTCACCCAATGGGCTATGATAGTTTTGGATTACCCGCTGAACAATATGCCCTTGAAACCGGCCAGCATCCGGCCGTCACAACAGAAAATAATATTAAAACATTCAGAAAACAACTTGAAAATATTGGGTTTTCTTTCGATTGGAGCCGCGAGGTGCGCACCAGTGATCCCTCCTATTATAAGTGGACACAATGGATTTTCTTGCAAATATTTAATAGCTGGTACGATAGAAAAGAGAACAAGGCAAGAAGGATCGAGGATCTTATTGAAATTTTTGAGCAAACAGGAAACATCCCGGATAACGGTCAGCGTCAAACGCAAAAAAGTTTTTCCGCGCATGAATGGAACAATTTTTCCGAGGCAGAAAAACAGGAAATATTAATGGACTACCGACTGGCCTATTCGGCTTATGGAGAAGTGAACTGGTGCGAAGCGTTAGGAACCGTTTTGGCAAACGATGAAGTAGTAAATGGCGTAAGTGAACGCGGTGGCCATCCGGTAGAAAAAAAGAAAATGCGCCAGTGGTATATGCGCATTACCGACTATGCTGAAAGATTACTGGACGGATTGGAAAAAGTTGATTTCAGCGAATCCATGAAAGAGATGCAACGCAACTGGATAGGTAAGAGCGAAGGAGCAGAAATGGAGTTTAGCCTCATTTCCACTGGCGCCCTCCGCGATGTAGATCCAATGAAAATTAAAGTATACACTACTCGTCCTGACACTATTTTCGGTGTGGATTTTATGGTGCTTGCACCGGAACATGAACTCGTAAAAAGCATAGTAACTGAAGAACAAAAGCAGGCAATAGATGAATATCTGGTCTATGTAAAAAGCCGCAGCGACAGGGAACGAATGGCGGAGGTAAAACAAATTACCGGTTGCTTTACCGGCGCCTACGCTATCAATCCTTTTAATGGTAGAGAAATTCCGGTTTGGATTGCTGAATATGTACTTGCCGGATACGGTACAGGAGCTATTATGGCGGTTCCATGCGGCGACCAGCGTGATCACGATTTTGCCAGGCATTTTGGTATTCCTATTACAAATATTATTGGTGATTATTACAACGGTAAAGAAGCAAACCCTACGAAGGAATCAATTCTTACAAATTCTGATTTTTTGAATGGCACTAAAATGGCCGACGCTATAGAAATGGTTAATAAAGAAATTGAAGAAAGAGGAATTGGGCACAGAAAAATAAATTATAAAATGCGGGATGCAGGTTTTAGCCGGCAGCGATACTGGGGAGAACCTTTTCCGGTCGTTTATAAAAATGGCGTTGCTTATCCTGTTGATGAAAAAGAGTTACCTGTTCTATTGCCTCATGTAGAAGCTTATGGTCCGGGACCAGACGGACAAGGACCTTTGGCGAATATTATTGATTGGGTTGATTTGGATGATAGAGAGAAACGCGAAACCAACACCATGCCCGGCTATGCAGGCTCCTCCTGGTATTTTTTGCGATACATGGATCCCTATAACGATAAAGTATTTGCAGATAAAAAAGCCACGGACTACTGGAACCAGGTAGATGTATATGTTGGAGGAACTGAACATGCGGTTGGCCATTTATTATATAGTCGCATGTGGACAAAAGTGCTGTGTGACTTAGGTTATATAAGTTTTGATGAACCGTTTAAGAAGTTAGTGAATCAAGGAATGATACAGGGGAGCAGCAGATTTTTATACAAGATAATTCCAGAGATCGCAGCAAAGAATGGCCTAAATATCGAATACGAACCGGCGAAATTATTAACTGCAGTAACTCCCTTTATCTATATATCAAAAAAGAAGGCTGAAAAAATAAATGGCGATAATTCCACGATAATTTCTGAGTTAAATGATAAAGGTCTTAGAGCTGGGTTTGGAAAAGAAAATTTTGTCATCAAGGGATTTCAAGTCGAGAAGAATTCTCAAAGAATTCCTGTTGAATATGTTGATGGATTTGAACTGGATATTCCGGAACTTATTACCTGGAGAAAAGAGTTTTCTGGCGCTTATTTTATTAAGGAAGAGGATGGTAAGTTTATTTGCGGAGATGAAATCGAAAAAATGTCCAAATCCAAATACAACACCGTTAACCCAAATGACCTAATCGACAAATACGGCGCCGACACTTTCCGCATGTATGAAATGTTTCTTGGTCCCGTTGAGCAAAGCAAGCCCTGGGATACGAAAGGCATTGAAGGCGTTCATCGGTTCTTAAAAAAATTATGGCGGTTATTTTTTGATGATGTAAAAGGTAAAATATGGAACGAAGAAAAAGCGACCGATGCTGAATTAAAAGTATTACATAAAGCCATCAAAAAGATTGGAGAAGATA
>JALZAJ010000305.1 GCA_030948465.1 Bacteroidota bacterium | reverse complement strand
GATAAAATAATGATCTATAAATTTAATCCATTATTAAAAGAACCGCTTATTCCGTCAAAACCTCCATTTGAATTTGTTGGTGAAGGAGAGGGGCCGCGTCACTTTGTGTTTCATCCTAATGGCAAATTCGCGTACGTTATAACGGAGCTTTCCGGAGCCATATCTGTCTATAATTATCAACCGGGCAAGCTAAAAAAAGTACAAAGAATAATCACCCATTCTAAAGGATATACAGGTGTAATCGGAAGTGCTGACATTCATATTTCTCCTGACGGAAAATTTTTATATGCATCCAATAGGGGTGATGAAAATACGATCACGATATTTTCAATAAATCCGAATACCGGCAAGTTAACATTGGCGGGATACGAATCCACAAAAGGCAAAACTCCCCGCAATTTTATTATTGATCCCACGGGAAATTATTTATTGGTTGCCAACCAGGAAAGCAACAACATCGTTATATTTAAAAGAGACAAAACTACAGGTTTGCTCAAGGCAACGGGAAAAGAGATCAGCGTGCCAAAACCTGTCTGTCTTCAAATGAAGAAAATAAATTAAAGATCTTTTGAATTGAATTTTTGTTCTTTCTGAATAATTCACAAACGATTTCCCCCTTCGGTGTTATTTTTCTAATCAAGAATATTCCAGGTGGTAGGAACCTGGTTCGCTTCCTCATCCGGATTATCTAAATCTTCTTTGGGAAAATTTGCGGTATTGCTTTCATTAGTTTCATTAAGATCAGGTGAAGAAATATCAGTAATTACTTTCATAATATCATCTTCCGAAATGGTGTCGTTAATATCTCTTAGGTGTTTCTCTATCTTTTTCTTTGTTACTTCATCAGAAAAAACGGTTTCCCTGTCTTCTTCCTTTTTAGATTTTTTAGTTTTTTCCATGGCAAATATTTTTGAAAATTTATAAAAAAAGATTGAGAAAATCTCATACCAAAATCCACCTAAATAAAAATGATAATGAAAACTTAACTTACTTGCCTTTGGAATTCTCAAAACAATCAATAGGCGGAAGATATTGTGACTGCCAACTTGATAATGCATTTCTGCCCGGTGTCTAATTTTTTTAAGCTTTACTTTCGCATGGTGAAATTAAAGCCAACTTCGATCCTGCTGTTTATTATTTTTTTTTGTGCAGAATGCAATACGATAAAAAGGGAAAAACCTTCCAAAGTTGCAAATGAATTTCAACCTGCATATACTTTTGCAAAGGCCTCTGCTGATGGTACGGGCAAGCTTTATTTAGGAAGAGAAATTTCCCAGGTTATGAGTTCCGGCGGCGGATCATGGCTTGAGAGAGATGAAAGACAACAGGAAGAAAATGTGAAGTTAGCTATTGCTAAAATGAATTTATCACCTGATGAAGTGGTTGCGGATATTGGGGCGGGAACAGGTTATTATTCATTTAGAATCAGTAAGAAAGTGCCCGAAGGAAAGGTATATGCTGTCGAGATACAGGATGATTTTATACAGTTTCTCAATTCAAAAAAGAAAGAGTTGAATGCGAAGAATGTGTATGTTATTAAAGGAGGTACTCATTCTCCTAACCTTCCCGGTAATTCCATTGATCTTGCGATGATGGCCGACGTATATCACGAACTTGAATTTCCTGCTGAAATGTTGCAGGCTATAAAAAAGTCTCTTAAACCCGATGGGAAAATTTTGCTTCTTGAATACAGAGGAGAAGATTCCTCCATTCCAATAAAGCCTCTTCATAAAACGACGATCATCCAGCTAAACAAAGAACTTGAAGCAAATGGATTTAAACTTTTTTATGATGGAGAATTTTTGCCTATACAGCATTTTTTACTTTATAAAAAACAGTAGCTTAAAATCTATCATTTTATTGAACCTAAGAAAAAAATATTCTTTCTAAAGCTGGTGTCATTTTTAGCATCAATCGCCGCTTCCTTTATCGCCCACAAACCAGTTTTCCTTATTTTTAAAAAGCACATTAAAGGAAGTGAGCGAGCCATAGATGCGGGTTATATACTGTTGAAGGTTTATCTTTTCTTCATCACTTAAAATTTTATGAGCATTAATCTGTTGCTCCATTACCCGTACCCTATCACGTATCATAACGATTTTATGAAAAAAAGAATCGATCGGAATTTCTTTAGCTTTTTGGGTTTTATCGGCCGGTTGCAGCAACAGGGTGCCATCTTTCCAACGGTCTCCAAGTGGAACAATTTCCGATGCATCGCCCCACAGCCGCAAAATCTTTAACAAGGATCTTTCCACCTCACTTATTGTCTCCACTTCAACTGTTACATTTTCGGGAATGATCTCTTCAAGCTTAGAATCTGTTTTATCAATTTCTTTTATTCCGTATGTAATGAAGGAAATAATGTAAGTGGCAAAACGAACACCCACAATTACACCCGGCCCGAATTGCATGTGCTGAAGTCGCGTGCCGATACCCAACGTTAATTGTTCCATAATGATTTTTAGCGATGGTGAAATTATTTAAAATACAAGGAAATCGCATCATGAAAATATGCTGAAACTTTGTAAAAAGAATAATTGCATCGTAAATCAAAAAGGAAAATTGTTTCGCCATTACCCCGGGGTTTTGCTTGTTGCTTCAACATAAAAACCGCAGGAAATCTTCACGACATAATTTGTAATGGCAGAAAGGAATAGGGATCTATTGAGTATAATTTTTCAAATTCTAAATGGATGTCTCCTAATTCGAGTTCGATGAATGAAGCGCCTTCCCTTATTTCCCAGAGATATAGTTTTTTACTGACTGAAAATTGATTAAATATTTCAGGCAGCATTACGGGCAAAAGACCATTCCAACAGGCAACCTCCAGCTTTTCTTTTTCTGAAAGATGATTGTAATTAAAACCGTCACTTGTTTCGCAAAATTCGCGGGATGAGAAGCTCGTTCCCGTTACTAATAAGATTTCCTGTTGCGTAGAAGTTGTTTTCATAATTTACATTTGAGAACATTCGATTATAAGACTACAAATGAATAATTTGTATTAACCTCACAACAAAAATGTTCTGTTAAATACTTTAAATAAATACGAAAAGAATTAAAGGATCAACGCCAAAAAATTACATCTCTTGGGGGGAATGTTTCTTGCGAATAATGTAATTATGTAAGCTTATGGAATTTTTAAAAGATAGTGGCGGTACGAGGAATTGACGTGCGGCGATAAAAGTAAATAACATTTTTGAACTTTGCAATGTATCCGAAAAGATTTATTGCCAGGAAAGCAATCAGCGATCGTATTTCATGTTACGTTTAGTTGTTGTAGTAGATAAAAATTATTTATAATATTCAATTTTCAAAATGGGGAAAATTTTACCAATAGTGTTTGTGTTAGCAGAATGTTATAGTGTGAATGTTTAATAAAAATGCAACTATTCTATTAAACCAGCAATCTTAAAACATATCAAATGGGGTAGTATAATGGATGTACTTTATAAGTAAATAAAGGCATTATTAACAGAGCAACATCCGTATTTATTAATATAAAGATTAAATTTGAAAAGGGAATTTTTTAAAAAACCAAATTATGAAACGCATAAATATTTTACTGACGCTTTTTATTTTTTCTGCGGGTTTATTTTCTACCGCTCACGCCCAGAGACGAGGTGTTGAAGGAGGAGACAAGGAAAACAGGCAGGCAAATATTCCCCAGGCTCGTGTTGAAAGAAGCCCGCAAAGATCTTTTAATAGTTCTCCTGGAATAGCACGAATGAATAGCGGCAACAATTCTGCCGCAAGAATAGAATCCAGAAATAATGAAAGGGTAAACTCATTTCAGGAAAGGAGCAACAACCGGCCATCAATAAATACTTATCAAAACGATCGCGTGATAACAGCAAATAGTAATGCGACCTCTAGGATCACGCCAAACGCTAATACCAGGAATAGCGATATAAGAAATAGCATTCAACGGGATCGTCCTGTTGCAATGGAATCCCAGGGAAATAACGCGAACTCAAGAGTCTTTCAGCAATCGTCAGGACGGGCAGACCAGCAAAGAACCTACGACCGGAATTCTGCGAGAGAAAATAATAATTCAAGATATAATTCTTATAGAGATAATAATTATTCCCGGGGTAACTCTTACCGGAATTATAATTACAATGCCAATTATTATTACAGAAGCGGATACAATCGCAGAATATATTTCATGTCAGGTACAAGGTATAGTTACCGGCCCTATAACAGCATTTCTTTATACTTTGGCGGGTATCCATACTATTATTCAAATGGACTTTTTTATGATTATTATTCCGGGTATTATCAACCCATATTCCCTCCTTTTGGTATTCGTGTTTCAACTCTTCCCTTTGGATTTAGCCGCATTTATATTGGAGTTAATCCCTTTTATTATTATAACGGAATTTTCTACAGGCAGTATGACAACAGTTATGAGGTAGTTGATGCACCCATTGGAGCAACCGTAACTTCATTGCCAGGTGGTGCAAAATCAGTTTTGATAAATGGTGAAACTTTTTACGAGCTCAATGGGACTTATTTCAAAGAAGAAAGGAATAGCCAGGGTGCAATTGTGTATGTCGTTGTAGGCAAAAACGGAGAAATCAATAACTCAGTTGGAAGCAACAACGATTATTCAGACCAATCAATGAAAAATTTAAATAATGGCGATATTGTAGGCCAGTTACCTGAGGGATCGAAGGTTGTGACTATTGATGGACAAAAATTATATGTGACGCCGGATGACACTTATCTCAAAGAAGAATCAAACGGAAACACTGTTCAGTACAGGGTTGTGGGAAAATAAAGAACAAGTCGCCGTTAAATTTATTCGATAATAATTTTTGGTTTAATTTTTTTAGCCGGATAATTCCGGCTTTTTTTGTGCGTCAAAGCGTGAAGTAAAAAATAAAGCCTGCCCGGGCTTTCAATACATTAGGCTCATTGCGCAACTTTTTTTTATTTAGCCAAAAGTATATACATTTCTAGGCATTCAGGAATGGATAAATAATTTTAATACCATCTTAAAATAATATATTACAGCAGAATTTTTATCGTTCATTCAAGCTTTTATTTTTATGTCATCCAAAATTTATAAAGTCTTTATCAGCTCAACATTTGAAGATTTAATAGAAGAGAGAAAAAAGATAATTGAAGGGTTGCTTTTAAATAAATGCATGCCCGTTGCTATGGAATATTTTGAGAGTTCTGATGAAAAATCAACTGATTTAATAGAACGGTTAATGAGCGATTGCGATTATTATGTGTTAATAATAAAAGGAAAATATGGAAGCATCGACCCCGTTTCTGGAAAAAGCTATACTGAACTGGAATATGAGCACGCCCTTAAAATAAATATACCCACACTTGCCTTTCTTTATTACGATCTGCAACAATTAAAAGTGAAAGAAATAGAACTGGACAATGAGAGAATGCAAAAACTAATTAGTTTCCAGGAAAGAGTAAAGGCTGCTCATACAATCAGGAAATGGAGTGATG
>JALZAJ010000289.1 GCA_030948465.1 Bacteroidota bacterium | reverse complement strand
GTATGATATTGCTTTAATTTTACAATCGTTAATTTATCGCAAAGCATTCCCAGCGTCTCCGCCATAATAATTGGTTTATTTTTTTGTGTGCAAATTATCGCATTCAAAACTTATTGTTTATACACAGTTCAGGTTCACTGACGAGTTTATCCAGAAATATTTGAAGTCCCTTTTTCTTATTTTCATCAAGCGTATAGCTAATATGCTGCGTATAATATTTTTGAAGATCGAAGCTTTGAAAAGGATTATCAGCAACAATTTGTTCGATATGATTCAACCCATATTCATTTGCCTCATTGAAGATTTTTATAAAATCTTCATTAAGTTTTTTGTTACTTACCCATGCGGCAAATACGAAGGGAAGCCCGGTAAATTTTTTCCATTCCAAACCCAGATCGAAAATGTACGTAGACTTCTTTCTTTGTTCCAGAGCCCTGTCACCAATAACTAAGGCAGCCGTCGTTCCGGTTATTTCCTGTTGGTATTCAGCAGCCGTTTCTTCAAAAACAGGATGTATTTTCCAATGTTCTTTTACAAGAATTTTAAGAAGCTCAACAGAAGTGCGACTTTGATAATCCAACAATATTTTCTCTATATTTTCCATAGGAACATCGCTGAATAAACATACACTGGCCACATCCCCATCGCTTGCAATACAGTAGTCAGAAATGATATGATATTCTTTCAATTCCGGGATTATGGCAACCGGTACGAGGCCCACGTCAATTTTATCGGCCAGAAGCATAGACGCAATATTTGACGGATAATCAATTATTAATTCTGCTTCTTCATTTATTTTACCCTGGTCAAATCCATATATCAATGGTTTCGTATTCAGATAACTTACTGCACCTACCCTTATTTTTGTTTGCAAACCTATTACTTTAATTTTGCCGCAAATTTAATGCAATGCGGATGAATCAATCACGCCATTTTCTGCATTAACAATATATATACATGCAACTACAAACTCTCACTGCTATTTCTCCCATCGACGGCCGCTATCGTGGAAAAATGGAGCATCTTGATAACTATTTTTCGGAGTATGCTTTAATAAAATACCGGGTGGAAGTTGAGGTTACCTATTTTCTTTTTTTGGCTGAAGAAAAATTTTTCAAGCTGACTTCGAACGCAAAAAAACAGTTGATAAATATTGTTGAAACGTTTTCTCTCGAAGATGCTGCAAAAATTAAAGAAACAGAACGCATCACGAATCATGATGTGAAAGCTGTTGAGTATTTTTTAAAAGAAAAATTGAAAGAATTGCAGCTTACCGATTTACAGGAATGGATACATTTCGGGCTGACCTCGCAGGATATTAATAATACGGCTGTGCCCCTTTTATGGAAGGATGCCATCGAATATGAATATTTGCCGGGAATCATTAATCTTCAGCATGAATTACAGGATCTTGCTATAAAGTGGAAAAATATTCCGATGCTTGCACGCACACACGGACAACCGGCCTCACCCACTATGTTGGGAAAAGAAATCATGGTTTTTGTGGAAAGGATAGAGAATCAAATTCAGCAATTCAGCTACATTCCTTTTACCGGAAAATTTGGCGGAGCAACGGGAAACTTCAATGCTCACTATGCAGCCTACCCGAAGAAAGACTGGATTGCATTAGCCAATAAATTTTTAGAAGAAAAGCTTTCACTTCAGCGCCAGCAATATACAACGCAAATTGAGCACTACGATCTGTTGGCTGCACACTTTGACAATATAAAGCGCATCAATAATATTCTTATTGATCTTTGCCGCGACATGTGGGCTTACGTGAGCATGGATTATTTTAAACAAAAAATCAGGAAGGGCGAAGTGGGCAGCAGCGCCATGCCGCATAAAGTGAATCCGATAGATTTTGAAAATGCAGAAGGGAATCTTGGGATAGCAAATGCGCTGCTGGAACATCTTTCAACCAAATTACCTATATCAAGATTGCAAAGAGACCTTACGGACTCGACGGTCATTCGAAACATTGGTGTTCCGATAGCGCATACATTGCTTGCAATAAGTTCTGCAGAAAAAGGCTTGAGTAAATTGATTTTGAATGAAGATAAATTAAATGCCGATCTTGAAGATAACTGGGCAGTAATAGCCGAGGCTATTCAAACAATCTTAAGAAGGGAAAACTATCCGAAGCCTTATGAGGCTTTGAAGGATCTTACCAGGAGTAATGAAAAAATGAATAAAGAAATTATGCACCGGTTTATAGATTCATTGAAAATAAATGCAGGTGTAAAAAAAGAATTGAAAGCTGTAACTCCATTTAATTATACAGGAAAGATTATACTCTAAAAAGAGACCAGGTTCTTAGGAGCCTGAATATCTTATTCCAAATAAATTCATTTCTTCACCATTTTCCGTAAAATTTTCCTCCCGCATGAAGCCACATTTCAGAAGCACTTTTTTTGAGCCTTCATTTTGTGAACCAGTAATCGCAGACATGGAGGAAAACCCTTTGAATTCAAATATCCAGTTGATACTCTCCTTTACAATTTCGGTAGCATATCCTTTTTCCCAGTGATTTCTTTTAAGTGAATATCCTATTTCAACTCCATTCTTGTTGGGATCATTTTTAAACAGAAGAAGGCCGATACGTTTATTGCTCGACTTTTCTACAATAAAATACCGGCCAAAAGGAGAATCGCTGCTATAGCAAATTAGTTGTTTTTCGAAAATGGATTTGGTTTCTTCGATAGTCAATATGGGTGAAATGGATTCTTTTATAGCGACATCATTATAAATTTCATGCAGGGCATGAAGATCATCGCTCTTCCATTTTGTCACATACAATCTTTCCGTTTCGAATATCATTTATTTCATCAATTTATTTCATCTGTAAATGAGCCTCAAATTTATAGGTTATGTCTCTAACGACTTAAAATCTTACTTGGACCAGTTTGCCAAATCAAGTCCTTTTACTCTTTTGAAATGTGCTGTATTATTAGTTATCAATTGTAAATTGTTGGCTAATGCAATGCCCGCAATAAGTGAATCCGTGTGCCCGATACTTTCGCGTCTCTTTCGCAAATCGGCATAAATTTCAGCAGCAACTTCCGCGGCTTCCATTGTGAGTGGTAAAACATTATTATGCTCTGCAAAAGCAGCGAAATTCTTAAGTTGGCTTTTAGCATCTTTATATAACAAGCCATTTAAAATTTTCGTAATAGGTAATAATGCTAAAATTTATTGAAGTGTACTCCTTCAAATATTTATCCGTGTTGTCAACAACCTTTGAGTTTTGGCGAAAAAATTCTGAAAGAATATCGGTGTCAACAAGAGAAGGCTTCATAAATTAATTTCACGGTCAAAAAGTTCTCCTCGTGTCTTCTTAGTTTCTTTCAGAAAATCATCGTAATCATTTTGAGACATGTCATTGAAAATTCCGGCGAAAGAAAGAATCTCTTTTCTTTTATCCTCAGATTTTTCCGTATTAGCTTTTAGAGAATTGATATAAGCATGCAGCTCACGAAGTTTATCAACCGGAACATCGTTAAGTTCTTCTAATATTGTATTTAATGTCACCGCCTTCATATCAGCATTCATAAGCCCAAAGATACATATTTTGTTCTCCTAAACTTTTATGGGTTCATAGGAATAGGTTGTGTACATTTTTTATTTATGAATTTCACTGGTAAAGTGAAACTCAATTCCGGGATTATTGGTGCGCTCCGTATTGAGGAACCATTCGCTTTGAGCCAGGTAAACTATATGTCCGTCCTTATCCTCGGCAATGTTTCCCGACTTAAATTTTATAAACTCCTGCAGCTTTTTTGGATCGTCGGCAGTAAGCCAGCATGCCTTATAATAGGGAAGTGAATTTAGTTGCACCGAAGCGCTGTACTCATTTAACAACCGGTATTGAATTACCTCAAACTGAAGTTCTCCTACGCAACCAATAATTTTTTTATTACCTCCAAACTGTGTGAATAATTGGGCCACTCCTTCATCAGTAAGCTGGGAAAGACCTTTTTCCAATTGCTTGGTTTTCATAGGATCTTTATTCACAACTTCTTTAAAAATTTCCGGTGAAAAGGAAGGAATTCCTGTGAAATAAAAATCCTCTCCTTCCGTAAGCGTATCGCCAATTTTAAAACTTCCTGTATCGAAAAGACCCACTACATCTCCGGCAAATGCAGATTCAATTACATCCTTATCTCTCGCTAAAAAACTATAGGGGTTGCTGAACCTAACGTTCTTATCTAAACGCACATGATGAAAGTATTTGTTGCGTTCAAATTTTCCGGCACACACCCGTAAAAATGCAATGCGGTCACGATGCCTTGGATCCAGGTTGGCGTGTATCTTGAAAATAAATCCGCTGAATTTATCTTCATAAGGTTCCACAACTCTTGTGGTTACTTCCCTGTGCTGGGGTAACGGCGCTATTTGAATAAAGGTTTCCAGCAATTCTTTTACGCCAAAATTATTAATGGCGCTGCCGAAAAATACAGGAGCCACTTTGCCCTGCAAATAAGGTTCGCGGTCAAACTCTCCATAGACGCCGTCAATTAATTCCACATCTTCCCTCAAGTGTGCAGCGTCCTTTTTACCAATCCTTTTTTGCAAAATATCATCATTCAAATTTTCCAAAGGCAAATAATCTTCTTCAGAAGCTTTTTGATTTGGATTAAAAAGCAACAGGCTTTTGTCGAATAAATTATAAACACCTTTAAAATCCCTTCCCATGCCAATTGGCCAGCTCAGCGGATGCAAATTTATCTTCAATTCGGTTTCTATTTCATCTAAAAGATCAAAAGGATTTTTGCCGTCGCGATCCAGTTTGTTTACAAAAACAATTAGGGGAGTATCGCGCATCCGGCAAACTTCCACCAAACGTTTGGTTTGCTCTTCCACTCCTTTCACGCAATCTATCACCAGCACAACGCTGTCCACCGCAGTGAGAGTCCGGTAGGTATCTTCCGCAAAGTCTTTGTGGCCGGGCGTATCAAGCAAATTCACCAGGGTATTTTTATACTCAAAACTCATAACCGAAGTAGCCACTGAAATTCCACGCTGCCTTTCTATTTCCATAAAATCGCTCGTGGCATGTTTCTTTATTTTATTGCTTTTTACAGCGCCGGCAGTTTGTATGGCGCCTCCGAACAGGAGAAACTTTTCCGTAAGAGTTGTCTTACCTGCATCCGGGTGAGAGATAATTGCGAACGTTCTTCTTTTCACAATTTCACTGATATATTTTTTGCTTAATTCTGCCTGCATGTTGCCCTTTAAAAATTTTGTGAGCGAAGTTAAGCAAAGGATGATAGTTTATTCCCTGATCAATTTGAATGAAATGAATCGGGTTCAGTAAACCCGTCTTTTTGAAATCACTTAACTCACATTTAAAAAAATAATAAGTAATAATATTCACAGAATTAGCGATATAGCTCCCCAACCTAATTACCGTACTTTTGTGCCTCAAAATAAATTTATGGAATTTAAACTTACAGAAGAGCAAATGATGATACGCCAGGCAGCACGTGATTTTGCAAATACCGAATGCCTTCCCGGCGTAATAGAAAGAGACGAGCTACAAAAATTTCCTTACGACCAGGTAATGAAACTGGCTGACCTGGGTTTTATGGGAATGATGATCAGTCCCGATTATGGTGGCTCCGGGCTTGATGCGGTGAGCTATGTGCTTGCTATGGAAGAGATAAGTAAAGTGGATGCCAGCACGAGCGTATGTATGAGCGTGAACAATAGTCTCGTTTGTTTTGGCATAGATGCTTTTGGCAGTGAAGAGCAAAAGAAAAAATATTTGGTTCCTTTAGCCCAGGGCAAAAAAGATGGAGAGTTATACATCGGCGCTTTTTTACTAAGTGAGCCGGAAGCCGGCAGTGATGCCACATCGCAAAGAACTACAGCAGAAGAAAAAGAAGATCACTACCTTATAAATGGAGTGAAAAACTGGATAACCAATGGCAATTCGGCATCGTGTTATTTGGTTTTTGCACAGACCGATGCCGCCCAGGGAAGTCGCGGAATTAATGTTTTCATTGTAGAAAAAAACTGGCAAGGCGTCACCGTTGGCGCCAAAGAAAATAAATTAGGCATTCGCGGAAGCGATACGCATAGTATCTCCTTCACCGATGTAAAAGTTCCGAAAGAAAATCGAATAGGCGAAGATGGCTTTGGCTTTAAGTTCGCCATGATGACTCTTTCTGGCGGGCGCATTGGTATTGCATCGCAGGCGCTGGGTCTGGCTTCCGGAGCATACGAAAGATCGCTGGCTTATTCCAAAGAGAGACAAGCTTTTGGAAAGGAAATTAAAGATCACCAGATCATTCAATTCAAAATTGCAGATATGGCAACAAAAATCGAAGCGGCGCGCCTGCTTTGTTTTCGGGCAGCGTGGCAAAAAGATAAAGGAATTGATTACACCGAAAGCGCCGCGATGGCAAAAGTATTTTCCAGCGAAACTGCCATGTGGGTTACCAGCGAAGCCATTCAAATACATGGCGGCTATGGTTATGTAAAAGAGTATCATGTGGAAAGAATGATGCGGGATGCCAAGATCACCCAGATATATGAAGGTACGAGTGAGATACAGCGAATTGTTATCAGCAGGGGCATACTAAAATAATTACCCGGTATTAAATTTATTGATCATTAAGATGCAGGATTAATTATGGCCGTAAACGCAGAAGCATTCAGCAGAATAACCCATGAGCTTAACAGGGAAAAAGTAACCCTGGTTGCTGTTTCAAAAACAAAATCTGTTGAAGAAATTTTAGAATTGTATCAACTGGGTCAGCGGGATTTCGGAGAAAATTATGTACAGGAATTAAATGAAAAATACCAGTCGCTCCCCAAAGATATTCGCTGGCATTTTATCGGCCATCTCCAATCCAATAAAGTAAAATTCATTGCACCGTTTGTATCTCTCATCCATAGTGTTGACAGCCTGAAACTTTTAAAAGAAATTAATAAGGAAGCAAAGAAAAACAATCGCATTATCGATTGCCTGTTGCAGGTGCATATCGCAAAAGAAGAAACAAAATTTGGGCTTGATGAAAAAGAATTAAACGAATTAGCCGGCATGGATCACGCAGATTTGTCTACGTACGGAAATATAAAAATTTGCGGCTTAATGGGCATGGCTTCATTCACTGATGACCTGGCAAAAGTGCGGGAAGAATTTAAATTTTTGAGATCGCTGTTTGACAAATATTCAAATGCCGGTAAAGAAAATTTTGATTTCAAAATTTTGAGTATGGGCATGAGCGCTGACTATGCCATCGCTATCGCGGAGGGAAGTAATATGGTGCGAAT
>JALZAJ010000284.1 GCA_030948465.1 Bacteroidota bacterium | reverse complement strand
ATGATCCAAACCAATTGATTCCTGCAAATGAAAAATTTAGCCGCTATAAAAAAAACAAAGAAGGTAAAACCGTTTCAAAAAATAAACTGGCCAATCATTGCTGGAAACTTTGGCAGGCCAATGTAATAACCTGGGATGGACTGGTTGTTCCCTGCTGCTTCGATAAAGATGCTTCTCATCAATTAGGGAATCTTAACATGCAATCTTTTAAAGAAATATGGCGCAACGACAATTATAAACAGTTTCGAAAGGAACTTATGACAAGCCGGAAAAACATAGACATTTGCGCCAATTGCAGTGAAGGTATTTCTGTATGGAAGGATTGATCGTTCCGGCTATGCCCGAATTTCCCCAAAATTTTTTATCATTATTTTTATTCAATGACGAGCTTTAATAATCATCTGCGCCAAATTATTTTATTAGCTATAATTATTCTTATAGGCATTTTAATGCTGAATCATTTTTATAACTTTTTGCCTGGTGTTTTAGGGGCTGTTACTTTATATATCCTTAGCAGAAAAACCTATTTTAAGCTGGTTGAAGAAAGGCAATGGAGTCCTGCCTGGACCGCATTGTTATATATACTTGGGTTTACGATCATTATATGCCTGCCCGTTTATATCGCGGCTGTGCTGGTGACCCCGAAGCTTGTAGCGCTCTTCAATAACCCGGTTCAATTGATGATTGCTATAAAAAGCTTTACACATAAGATACAGGATGCTACCGGGATAGAATTATACGATGGTAATAGTTTAAAAAATGCTACGCAAAAACTTGCGACTAATATACCCATGCTCCTCACGGGTACCGCAAACTTTTTAACGAATCTTCTTTTAATGTTTTTCATTTTATACTATATGCTTATTCACGGCGCAAAGATGGAAAAGTATCTGCACGATATCGTGCCCTTAAAAGAAAAGAACCGCGAAATATTGGGAACTGAAACCGATATTATGATACGGGCCAACGCAATTGGTATTCCACTGCTCGCTATAATTCAGGGATTGGTGGGTACATTAGGTTTCTGGATTTTTGGTGTATCGGACTTTGCAATATGGGGATTTCTTGCAGGCGTGGCGTCGCTTATTCCTATTGTGGGAACCGGCCTTATATGGGTGCCGCTTACCGTATATCTTCTTGCCGTAAATCATATCTGGCAAGGCATTGGCCTGGGAATATATTCGTTAATTATCCTTACGAATATTGATTATGTGGCCCGCATCACCGTGCTTAGAAGGATCGGCGACGTTCATCCCTTAATTACTATTCTTGGAGTGATAGTAGGGCTGAGCATGTTTGGATTTCTCGGGCTTGTCTTTGGCCCGTTGCTGATAAGTTATTTTATTGTGCTCGTTCGTATTTACCGGAATGAATTCAATGCACAACCCATAACGCCTTTGCATACTGAAAAGGAAGAATGAATATAAAATTTTATAACGTTGTAGCATAGCCGAAGTATGACGTCTTTTCATTTTAATAATAACAGGGCTGCTTCTCCGCTTCTTGCTATAACAACTTTTCTTAAATAACGCGTGAGTGAAAGTGACCAATCTAATTTTTTTTCTTTCAAATATGCAATAGGCGGTCATGCAATCCATTGCTCATCCAACAATGTATGTAATCATATTACATTACCTGAACTACAGTTACAGCATTATAACATAACCCTATTCCATTATTTAGTAAATTGCCGCCTTTTAAAAAAGCGCTGATGAAGAAATGCCTCAATTATGTTTTGATCCTTTTATTTCTTGTTTTTTCCAAACAATTATTGGCACAACCCAAGTATGAATTCCGGGGCGTATGGGTTGCTACCGTAGACAACATTGATTTTCCATCGACGAAATTTTTAAGTTCCGAGGGACAGAAAGCCGAATTCATCAGTTTACTGGATATGCATAAGCGAAATGGTATGAATGCCGTGGTAGTGCAAATTCGCCCGGCCACAGATGCCTTCTATCCATCTCAATACGAACCCTGGAGCGAGTGGCTTACCGGCACGCAAGGCAAGCCTCCTTCTCCTTATTACGACCCGCTGGAGTTTATGATAACTGAAACGCATAAACGCGGAATGGAATTTCACGCCTGGATGAATCCTTACCGTGCCGTTTTTAATATTAGCCGGTCTTCCATTTCTCCAACGCATATTACCCGGCTTCACCCTGAATGGTTTTTAGACTATGGAGGTAAAAGATATTTTGATCCGGGCAATAAAGAGGCACAGCAATTTGTAACCAACGTGGTGAGGGATGTAGTAAGGCGTTATCATATTGACGCGATACATTTTGATGATTATTTTTATCCTTACCGCATAGCGGGAAAAGAATTTGGTGACTGGCAATCGTATAAAAAATATGGAAATGGCCTGGATAAAGAAACTTGGCGCAGGAGCAATGTGGATTCAATAATTGTGATGCTGAGCCGCGTAATAAAGCAGGAGAATAGATATTGCAAATTTGGTATCAGCCCGTTTGGTGTCTGGCGAAATATTGATAAAGACCCGGAAGGCAGTAACACAAAAGCAGGGCAAACGAATTACGACGATCTCTATGCCGATATTTTATTGTGGCTTAAAATGAAATGGATCGATTATGTGGCGCCACAATTATATTGGGAGTTTGGCCATAAAGTGGTGGGTTACGAGGTGCTGATCGACTGGTGGGCAAAGCATGCATACGGAAGGCAGATGTACATTGGGCAGGG